>NZ_JAAGPM010000005.1:0-138332 GCF_017104865.1 Burkholderia sp. Ac-20349 | reverse complement strand
GCGCCGCCGAACGGCGGCTTGCCGCGGCGACCGCGCAGATCGGCGTCGCGCGCGCCGAGCAGTTTCCGCATTTCGCGATTCCGCTGAGCCTCGGCACGACGGCGAGCCTCGTGCAGGACCTGTTCACGGGTGCGAGCGTCGCCTGGTCGGTCGCACTCGACGGTACGCAGACGCTGTACGACGGCGGCCGCGCGAAAGCCGGCGTCGACACCGCGCGCGCGGCCGCCGAGGCCGCACGGCTGGCCTACGAGCAGCGCATCCGCAGCGCGTTTCGCGACGTGGAGGACGCGCTGGTGGCGATCGGCGCCGCACGCGACCGGCAGGCGATGCTCGCGGCAGCCGTCGACAGCAGCCAGGATGCGCAATCGCGTGCGACGCGGCTGTACCGCAACGGTCTCGGCGAATACCTGTCGGTGCTCACCGCGCAGCGCGCAACCTACCGCGCACGCGATGCGCTCGCGCTCAGCCGGCTCGCGCAGGTGCAAGGCGCGATCGCGCTCTACAAGTCGCTCGGCGTCGGCTGGCGCGACGCGCCGCCGGTCGCGCAGGCCCGCGCAACGCCAGCGAACGCACCCTGAACACCGCCGCACGATCGCCCCGACGCTTCGGCGTCGCTCATCCTCCGGAGAACCCTCGATGCCCGCTCTCGATCCGAATGATTTCACGCTGCACGACATCCATCTCTTTCCGGTCTGCGTGTTTTGCGCCGAACACGCGACACCGGGCTACGCGCCCGACTGGGAACGCGAGATCGACGCGCTGATGCGCCACGGCGAGCCATTCGTCATCGTCTACATCGAGCTCGATACCGACGAGAGCCACGACGACCGCAAGCATCGTGCGGTCTGGCTCAAGCAGAACAAGGACGCGCTGGGCGCCGTCTGCAAGGCGCTCGTCAGCGTCGAACCCGATCCCGACCGGCGCGCCGAGGTGGCCGCGCAGGGCGAAACCGCCGTCAAGGCATTCGGGATTCCGCATCATGCGGTGGCGTCGTTCGAACAGGCCCTGTCGCTCGCCGCGCGGCTCACGCGGCAGCATTCGAGGAATGACGCATGGCAGGCCGGACAACAGGCATGACGCGGCCGGTGCGCTACGCCGCGCTGCATTCGCCACCGGCACGAGGGCCGGCATGCGCTATCCCGCCCTGACGATCGCGGGCTCGCACACGCTTGCGTCATGTCCGTCGCGGCCCCCCGATGCAGGCGAGGTCCTGTTGTGGCGGCTGCGCGGCGAATGGCAGCTCGTCACCAGCGAGCAAGGGCATCTCAGCCTGTCGAAGACGGAACTGCGGCGGGTCAGGACGCATCCCAATCGCGCGCATGCCCGCCGCTTTGCAATCGGCCGATCGGCGCTGCGCGCGATCCTGGGGACGCTGGCCGGCCGCGCGGCCGACGAACTGACGCTGATCGACCGCGATGCCGACCATATCGCGATCGCGGGCTGCGACCGGCTGGACGGGCTCGATGTCGTGGTCGGCCATGCCGGGATCTGGATCGTCATCGCGATCGCGCGTGGCCCGATCGGACTGGGCATCGCGCAGACCAGCACGCTCGCCGATCCGGTATCGCGCGACCAGCTTCGGCTGGACAGCCTCTCGAATGCGTGCGGGCGCGGACACGGCGCCACGCTCGCATCGCTGGCGCCGCTCGCGGGGTCGTTCCGCGAAGTCGATACGCCGCATGCGGGCAACTGGCGCCTGCTCGATCTCCCGCTCTCCGGCCTGGCTTGTGCGGCAACCGTTGCCGCGCGCCAGATGGATCGGATTCACGCGGTCGGCTGGCGCGGCGAGCGGAATGACTGGCTGGCCGATCGCGATCGGCACCTGCGGGCGGAGAAGGTGCGCGGGGCGGCACTCATCGTCGAAGCCGGATAGGCCGGCGCCGAAACCCTTCGCGTCGCGTGCTTGCGCTATGACCGCCGTCGGCATCGCCGATGGGAGCCGTTCATGGGAGCGCGTGAAGGTTGCCTGTTATGGGAGCGGGAGATTTCAACGCCAGGCGGCGGCGCGGCTGAAGCCACGCGCGACAAACAGAAAGGTGGAAAAAAACCGGCATGGCGTCGTCATATGTCCGCCAGTGAAAAGGGCCCGTCGATGTATCGACCGGCCCCGCCAAATACGATCACTGCCCCGTAGCGGTTTCGATCGCGTCCGTGTCCCACTTCCCGCGTCGCGTTGCCTCGGCCAGCATCCCCAGGGTCAGCGGCCGCCGCTCCGGGCGACGGAGGCGCTGCACGAACAGCCCGACGAACGACGACACCAATTCCTGGCCTTCGGGGCCGACATAGCGCCGGTACGGGAACCCTTGGGCCTCGACGCCGAATGTCTCCGCCCACTTGTCGATGAACGCCACGGCGTCGAGGCCCGTGACGCCAAGATCCTGCTCGAGCCGGGACGCTGGCCGCAGGTTCAGTTTGCCACCGAGTAGCGGCCGACCGAGTTCCTCGCGTGTGAAGGCTTCCAGGCGTTCCCAGATATCGTCGTTCATGGTTCAGCGCACCCGGTCTTCGGGCTTTCCAATTCGGTTGTAGGTCGACGCGGTGTTACGCATGACCCGGAAGGCGTCGCGAGCCAGGCACACCTCGCCCACGACAGGGGTCGCCCGGCCGACCCACGCACCGCGACGGCGAGCATCGCATACGCGCCGCTATCGATCCGTGCCCCGCACGACGCCCCCACTGTCGCACACCTTCTGATGCACACCGAACCATCGTGTCATCGGGCAGCGCATTTCGTGCGATACCATGGGGACTCGATGGAGTGACTGGCAGGATCCAAAGCGGACATCATGACTCAAGAATCCACCCCGCCCCGTGCAAGTCGAGCTGTTCGGCCGCAGTCTCTGTCGGTCGGGCGCGATCCCGTTGATACAAGCCCGGCCATTATGGACCTCCAGCGACGACGTGGTGCCTCCGGCACAGCTGCCGTCGAGCACCGCAATGCGCCGAGGCCCGCCGCACGTCCCCCTATCGGCCACGCGTCATCGGCAGCCGCGGCGTCGAGAATCGTCCAGCCACGCGCCCCCGCGGGGATCGTCCGGCCCGACACACCCTTCCCGGCCGCCCCCGATCGGAACACCCCTTACCGGCCCCGGCTACACGTCGCGCTCAAGGCCACGCCGATCAAGCCAGGCCGAATTCCCTTCGCGAATCGACGCAACGCCACGCTTGGGAGCACGAAATGAAGCTCGGAGGGCTGGGCCGCAAGATTGCGGTGTCGATGGCGGAGCTGGCGCTCGGCATCATGCTGGTCGTCGTGCTGATGGTCTATGGGTTCTACTACGTGATGCTCCGGAACTGGAGCGAGGTGTGTTACCAGTCGAGCTGGTTTCCGTCGAACACCGAGTGGGTATGGCTGAGCGCCACGCTCCTGATCGGCCTGATCATCGCGATTATCGTGTCGGCCCGGCTCGCGCATCGGATCCTGGTGCCGCTCAACTCCGTCGCGGACAGCATTCGCCGCGTCGCCAAGGGCGACCTGACCGCGCGCGCCGTCGCCGGCGATCGATCGATTCGCGAAGCCGCGCTGATCGCGGACGACTTCAATGCGCTCGCGGCCCAGCTGCAGCGCATGACGGACGAACAGGCGTTCTGGAATGCCGCGATCGCGCACGAGCTGCGTACGCCGGTTACGGTCCTGCGCGGACGGTTGCAGGGGCTGGCGGAAGGCGTCTTCCAGCCGGGCGAGGCGCTGTTCCGAAGCCTGTTGATCCAGGCGGAAGGGCTGACACGCCTGATCGAGGATCTCCGGGTGATCAGCCTCGCGGAAAGCGGGCATCTGAGCGTCAGCATCCAGGCGACCGATCTGGCGGCGCACGTCAAGGCGGTCGTCGAGATGTTCGAGGATTCGCTGGCCGCTGCCGGTCAGCACATGGTGCTCGATCTCGATACGCGCCCCGTCCATTGCGACCCGTTCCGGATGCGCCAGGCGCTGCTCGCGCTGCTGGAGAATGCGCGGCGCTATGCGGTACCCGGTGCGATACGCATTCGCACGCGCGTCGAAAACGGCGCGTGTCATTTGCAGGTCGAAGACGAGGGGCCGGGCATCCCCACCGATTGCGCAGCCCGCATCTTCGATGCATTCCGGCGCGTGGACGATACGCATTCCAACCAGAAAGGCGGCAGCGGCCTGGGGCTGGCCGTGGTCGCGGCCATTGCGCAGGCTCACGACGGAGAGGCATCGTGCCGCCCGACAACGGGCGGCGGTACCGTGTTCCAGTTGCGCTGGCCCGACAGCCCCGCCTCGCCGCGCATCGCGACACCGAACCGGAAGGACGTGGCGCCCGCCCCGTCACGCACCGTCGATACCGATCCGCGCTGAACCGCCCGGCAAGCGGCCGACGCGCCCGGTGCGCCGGCCAGCCGCCCCGCATCGTCGCGCACACGCCCGCCGCCACTGAACGGGAAGTGTGCGTGCCCCGATCCACGCGCCCGCCGTCTACGCCGAAGCGATCCTTGCGATAACGGCACCCGGAATGCAAGGCCGGCGATGCCGATGGCTTGCACAGCCACCGCCATTTCATCAGATGATTGCGGCGTTCCGACATTCCGTCGCCGCGCATCCCGCGTCCGGACACCGGCCACATCGCCCCGGAGCCCGCCATCTTCAGGCTTCGCCCGCCTCCGGATCGCCCTGCCGCGATTCTTTCGCCCCCTCCATCAAACCTCCATCTTTCCGCACAAAAAACTCCATCGGGCGCACGCACACTTCGATCCGAAAATGCGGGCCACTGGGTGCCTGCGTCCCATGGAGTCCACATGAAAAATCAGAAACGAGCCTGCTACGGCGCCGTGTGCGCGCTGGTGGCGGCGATGCTGGCGGGCTGCGGGCCCTCCGAACAGCAGGCCGCCGCACCGGCCACCCCGGTCGCCGCGATGACGCTGGCCGGCGCGCCCCTCGACCTGACCGAAGACCTGCCGGGCCGCGTCGCGGCGGTGCGGATCGCCGAGATCCGGCCGCAGGTCAGCGGCATCGTGCAGCGACGGCTGTTCGAGCAGGGCACGGAAGTACGTGCCGGCCAGCCGCTGTTCCAGATCAACCCGGCGCCGTTCAAGGCCGACATGGACACGGCCGCGGCGGCCCTGCAGCGCGCGGAAGCTGCACTCGCACGCGCCAAGGTGCAGACCACCCGGCTCAAGCCGCTGGTCGAGGCCGACGCGATCAGCCGTCAGGTCTATGACGACTCGGTGTCGCAACGCGACCAGGCCGCCGCCGACGTCGCGCAGGCTCGCGCGACGCTCGCACGCCGCCAGCTCGACCTGAAGTTCGCGACCGTCGAGGCACCGATCACCGGCCGCATCGACCAGGCCCTCGTGACCGAGGGCGCGCTGGTCGCGAGCAGCGACAGCCAGCCGATGGCACGCATCCAGCAGATCGACCAGGTCTACGTGGACGTGCGCCAGCCGGCCGCGTCGCTCGAATCGCTGCGCGGCGCACTCGCTGCCCAGCCGGACACCGCGGGCAACGGGCTGCCGGTCGACGTGCTGCGCGACGACGACTCGCGCTACGACGTGAAGGGCCGCATGCTGTTTTCGGGCGTCAACGTCGATCCGGGCACCGGCGACGTGCTGCTGCGCGTGCTGGTCGACAACCCGAAGCGCGAGCTGCTGCCGGGCATGTACGTGCGCGCCCGTATCCCGCGCGGGCACTTCGAGAACGCGCTGACCGTGCCGCAACAGGCAATCGTCCGCGCGGGCGGCAAGCCGCAGGTCTGGGTGCTCGACGCGAAGAGCCAGGCGCACCTGAAGGCCATCGAAGTGGGCGAGCTGACGAACCGCAGCTATCGCATCAAGTCGGGTCTGCAGGCGGGCCAGAAGGTCGTCGTCGAAGGCATGGAGCGCCTGAGCGACGGCGCGACCGTGACGGCGACCGCATGGAAGGCGCCTGAAGCGGTCAAGACCGCTTCGTCGCACTGAGTCACGGGGAGCATCCAGTCATGTCCCAATTCTTCATCCGGCGCCCGGTCTTCGCGTGGGTGATCGCCCTCTTCATCATTCTGCTGGGCCTGATCGCCATCCCCGAACTGCCGGTTGCGCGCTATCCGTCGGTCGCACCGCCGACCGTCACCATTACCGCCACCTACCCGGGCGCCACGCCGCAGACGATGACCGACAGCGTGCTGAGCCTCATCGAGCGCGAGCTGTCCGGTGTGCGGAACCTGCTGTACTTCGAATCGGCGTCGGATACGTCCGGTCAGGCGAAGATCACCGCGACCTTCAAGCCCGGCACCGATTCGGCGATGGCGCAGGTCGAAGTGCAGAACAAGCTCAAGTCGGTCGAGCCGCGCCTGCCGCCCGTCGTGCGTCAAAACGGCGTGATCGTCGAGTCTGCCGCCACGGGCTTCCTGTTGTTCGTCGGCCTCAAGTCGGACAGCGGCCGCTATGACGAAAACGCGCTGGCCGACTACATGGCGCGCAACGTCGTCGAGGACCTGCGACGCGTCGAAGGCGTCGGCAAGGTGCAACTGTTCGGTTCCGAACAGGCGATGCGCATCTGGGTCGATCCGCAGAAGCTGATCACCTACGGCCTGTCGATGAACGACCTGACGACGGCCGTCAGCCAGCAGAACGTACAGATCGCCCCGGGCAGCCTCGGTGCGGCGCCCGCCCTGCCGGGCCAGCGCGTGACGGTACCGCTCACCGCGCAAGGCCAGCTCACGTCACCGGAGCAGTTTGCCAAGATCGTGCTGCGCGCGAACGCGAACGGCTCGAAGGTCGTGCTCGGCGATGTCGCGCGGGTCGAACTCGGCCCGCAGTCGTTCACCTTCGTCAACAGCGAGAACGGCAAACCCGCGACCTTCGCCGGCGTGCAACTGGCACCGGGCGCCAATGCGGTGAAGACCGCCGACGCCGTGCGCGAGCAAATGAACATGATCGCCAAGACGATGCCGGCCGGCATGAGCTACTCGATCCCGTTCGACACCGCGCCGTTCGTGAAGATCTCGATCGAGAAGGTGATTCACACGCTGATCGAAGCGATGGTGCTCGTGTTCCTGGTGATGTACCTGTTCCTGCAGAACGTGCGCTACACGCTGATCCCGGCGATCGTCGCGCCGGTGGCGATGCTCGGCACCTTCACGGTCATGCTGATGACAGGCTTCTCGATCAACGTGCTGACGATGTTCGGCATGGTGCTCGCGATCGGCATCATCGTCGACGATGCGATCGTCGTCGTGGAGAACGTCGAACGCCTGATGGTGGAAGAAGGCCTGTCGCCGAAGGACGCGACGATCAAGGCCATGAAGGAAATCACCGGTGCAATCATCGGCATCACGCTGGTGCTGACGGCCGTGTTCCTGCCGATGGCGATGTCGAGCGGTTCGGTCGGCGTGATCTATCAGCAGTTCACGATGTCGATGGCCGTGTCGATCATGTTCTCGGCCCTGCTCGCGCTGACGCTGACGCCGGCCCTGTGCGCGACGATGCTCAAGCCGGTCGAGCATGGCCACCACGAGAAGCGCGGCTTCTTCGGCTGGTTCAACCGCCGCTTCGATCGCATGACGAACTGGTATGAAACGCGCGTCGGCAAGCTGGTCGGCCGCACGGGCCGCGTGATGCTGCTGTTCGTCGCGATTTCCACCGCGCTGGTGTTCGGCTTCCGCATGCTGCCGTCGTCGTTCCTGCCCGAGGAAGACCAGGGCTACTTCATGACCGGCTTCCTGCTCCCGTCGGATTCGACCGTCGAGCGCACGGGCGACGTCGTCAAGACCCTCGAGAAGCATCTCGCATCGCGTCCGGGCATCGAGTCGAGCATCTCCATCATCGGCTACGGCTTCTCCGGGCTCGGCTCCAACGCCGCACTGAACTACGCGGTGCTCAAGGACTGGGACAAGCGCGAAGGTGCATCCGCGATGGACGAGGCGATGCGCGCGCAAGCCGCGATGGGCGGCGTGACGGAAGGCACGGTCATGAGCCTGTTGCCGCCGGCGATCGACGGGCTGGGTACCAGCTCGGGCTTCACGATGCGCCTGCAGGATCGCGCGAACCAGGGCAACGCAGCACTCAAGGCGGCTGAAGCCAAGCTGCTCGAACTGGCTGCGCAAAGCAAGGTGGTGACCGGCGTCTATCCGGACAGCCTGCCGGCCGGCACGAGCGTGAAGCTGGACATCGACCGCGAGAAGGCCGAAGCGCTCGGCGTGTCGTTCACGACCATCAGCGACACGCTGTCGGCCGCGATGGGGTCGACCTACGTGAACGACTTCCCGAACGCGGGCCGCATGCAGCAGGTGATCATCCAGGCCGATGCGCCGGCACGCATGCAGATCGACAACGTGATGAAGCTCTACGTGCGCAACGCGACCGGCGGCATGGTGCCGCTGTCCGAAGTGGTGCGTCCGGTCTGGTCGGAAACCCCGCTCCAGCTGGTGCGCTTCCAGGGTTATCCGTCCGCGCGTATCTCCGGCGGCTCGGCCCCCGGCTACTCCAGCGGCGCGGCAATGGTCGAGATGGAGCGTCTGGCTGCGCAGTTGCCGCCGGGCTTCACGGTGGCGTGGACCGGCCAGTCGCTGCAGGAGCGTGAGTCGGCTTCGCAGGCGCCGATGCTGATGGCGCTGTCGATGGTCGTCGTGTTCCTGGTGCTCGCGGCGCTCTACGAGAGCTGGGCGATTCCGCTGTCGGTGATGCTGGTGGTGCCGCTCGGCCTGATCGGCGCACTCGGCGCGGTGATGTTGCGCGGGATGCCGAACGACGTGTTCTTCAAGGTCGGGATGATTACCGTGATCGGCCTGTCGGCGAAGAACGCGATCCTGATCGTGGAGGTCGCGAAGCAGTTGCGCGAGGAAGGCATGGGGCTGATCGAGTCGGCCGTGCAGGCATCCAAGCTGCGTCTGCGCCCGATCCTGATGACCTCGCTCGCGTTCGGCCTCGGCGTGGTGCCGCTGATGATCGCGACCGGCGCGAGCGCCGAAACGCAGCACGCGATCGGTACCGGCGTGTTCGGCGGCATGGTGACCGCCACCGTGCTGGCCATTTTCTTCGTTCCGGTTTTCTACGTGTTCGTGATGAGCATCCAGGAACGCATCTCGGCATGGCGCGCATCCGGCAAGAAGCCCGCCACCGTGACCCACGAACATGAAGGTTGATGCCATGCGATCACTCATTCTTTCCGCTGCGGTTTCCGCCGCGCTCGCGCTGTCGGCGTGCTCGATGGCGCCGAAGCTGGTCAAGCCCGAGATGCCGGTGCCCACCGCCTATACGACCGCTGCCGCGGCCGACCAGCACGCGAACGCGGCCGATCTCGGCTGGCGCACGATGTTCGGCGACCGTCGCCTGCAGCGCCTGATCGAGCTCGCGCTCGAGAACAACCGCGACCTGCGCCTGGCCGCGCTGAACGTCCAGGCCGCCGAAGCGCAGTACGGCATCCAGCGTTCCGCGCGCCTGCCGTCGATCGGCGCCGGCGCAAGCTTCACGCGCCAGCGCACGGCCGCCGACTCGCAATCGAACCCGCCGCTGCTCGAAAACACGCAGAACCAGTACGGCGTGAACGTCGGCCTCAGCGCGTTCGAGATCGACCTGTTCGGCCGCGTGAAGTCGCTGTCCGATGCGGCGTTCGCACGCTACCTCGCGACCGACCACGGTCGCCGCGCGGTGCAGATCGCGCTCGTCGGCTCCGTGGCCAACGCGTATTTCGCCGAGCGCCTTGCGCAGGAACAGCGCGCGCTGTCCGAGCGCACGCTGAACGACTGGCGCCAGTCGCTCGATCTCGCGCGCCGGCTCAAGCTCGCGGATCAGGCCAGCGGCGTGGACATCGCGCAGGCCGAAGGCCAGGTCGCGAGCGCCAGCGCCGATCTCGAAGCGCGTTCGCGCGCCGTCGAGCAGGCGAACAACGCGCTGCGGCTGCTGGTCGGCACCGATCTGCCGAAGAACCTGCCCGACCCGCTGTCGCTGGAACGCCAGCCGGTGATGACGAAACTGCCGGCCGGCTTGCCGTCGGAATTGCTGTACCGCCGGCCGGACATCCAGCAGGCCGAGCAGAATCTCGTCGCCGCGAATGCCGATATCGGCGCGGCGCGCGCGGCGTTCTTCCCGCGCCTGTCGCTGACCTCGTCGATCGGCTTCCTCAGCCCGGGGCTGGGCAGCCTGTTCGACGGTGGCCAGCGCGTGTGGAGCTTCGCGCCACAGGTCACGTTGCCGATCTTCCAGGGCGGCCGGCTGCGTTCCGAGCTGAATCTCGCGGAAGTGCGCAAGTCCAGCGCGGTCGTCGAGTATGAACGCTCGATCCAGACCGCGTTCCGCGAAGTGGCCGACGGCCTCGCCGGGCGCGAGACCTTCAGCCGCCAGATCGACGCGCAGACGAAGGTCGTCAAGAGCGCCGAGCGCCGTACCGATCTCGTGAACCTGCGCTATCGCGCCGGCATCGAGGATCGGCTGGAACTGCTCGACTCGCAGCGACAGCTGTACGCCGCGCGCCAGGCCTTGCTGGACCTGCGCAACGCCGAACTGGGCAACGCGGTCGCGCTCTACAAGGCGCTCGGTGGCGGCCTGACCGACACCGACGTGCCCCCCGCCAACAACGTGGCAAACAACTGAGCAATGGGCCGTCGCCGATCCGTTCGCGACGACTGAAAGCACGGTGAAGTCCGGCGGCGCACGTGCCGCGCCGCCGGCCCGCCTACCGGTCACGCTCACTTCCAGTGAACCCGATGAACCCTCTGATACTCATTGCCGAAGACGATCCGGAGATCGCCGAAATACTCGACGCCTACCTCGCTCACGACGGCTTTCGCACCTACCGCGTCGGTCACGGCCAGGCCGTGCTCGACGTGCAGCCCGTGCTGAAGCCCGACCTGATCCTGCTCGACGTCAGGATGCCGCAGAAGGACGGCTGGGAAGTCCTGGTCGAACTGCGTCGCCGGGTCGACACGCCGATCGTCATCATCACGGCGCTCGACCGCGAAATCGATCGTCTGCAGGGGCTGCGTTTCGGCGCGGACGACTACATCACGAAGCCGTTCAATCCGGCCGAGGTGGTCGCGCGCATCCGGGCGATCCTGCGTCGCGTCGAAACGGCCGCGTCCGGACGCTTCATCAAGGTCGGCAACCTCGAAATCGACACGCAAAGCTATCTGACCACGGTCCGAACGGGCGCCGGGGAAACCAGCGTCGCGCTGACGCTGACCGAATTCCGGCTGCTCGCCCACCTGGCCGGCTCGCCGAACCGCGTGTTCACGCGCAGCGAACTGATCGACGCCTGCCTCGCCGACATCGATGCGCTGGAGCGTACCGTCGACAGTCATATCAGCCGGCTGCGCAAGAAGCTCGAATGCGCCGGCGCATCCGGGATGCCGGAGGTGATGCGCGGCGTCGGCTACCGGCTGCGCAGCACCCAGTGAATGCGCGTCATCGATCACGGCGGCACGTGGCGCGGATCGTCGGACTCCTCATGGTCGCTGTCGTGCTGACGATCGCGACCGGATGGTTCGTCGTCTACGGCCTCATCCTGGTCGTTTCACCTCCAGCGACCGGCAACCCGATCGCGGTTGTGATCCACGAGACGCCGAGCTATCTGATGCTCGGCGCCGTACTGCTGGCCGCGCTGGCCGCAACGGTCGTCGACCTCGTCAGGCTGACGCGCCGGACGGGCTTGTAGCAACAGGCCGACGCGCATTGCGCGCCTGCGGCCACGCTTCGATTCATCCGTTTCTGAATCGGGCTGTTTCTTGAATCAAGATAAAAACTGGATTTTCGATTCAATTATCGGAAAAACTTCTTTTCCAGAGATCTGATCAACTGCATGCGCGCAGTGAGGTGAGAAATGAGAAATCAGGAAAATGTCTCGTCGTCAATCGATGGCGATTCTCGTGAACTGGAAAGAAGCGATGATTCATCGACTGGCTGCGTAAAGTTGATTTCGATCGACGAAATCGAACCGGAGAAACGCTGGCGCCACATGATGCATTCACTCATCGACACATGCAGCGACGGCGCGCGAATCCACCGGCAGCGCAATGATTACGCGGTCGATTCACGCAGAAAAATGACTTCGGCCGATCGATCGAGGTACAGCGCAACGATCGATATTCTTGATCAACCGACGTCCAGCACGGTGGTGCTTTCGTGGCGGGATTCAACGGGCGGACATTATGGCTATCAAAATTGGCATAAAGGATATGCCCGACGGTCAGGGGTATGCGCGATGAGTGGAATGCCCATTATTCCGGGCGACGAGATTTTTCGGCCGAGTGTGCGAAACGGCCGACCGACGAACTGGTCCGCGATGATTCTCGCGATTCACATCTCCTGCATTGATTTCTCTCAGATCACGAAATAGAAGTGGCTCCCTTCAAACGCCCGGCCGGACGCTGAAGCGGCCTGGCTCCTGGAATCCTGGCCCCTCATTGCGCCTTCCGTCCGGCTGAAGCGTTCATGGGCAGTTCACCTTCGAAGCTCTGACAACGAAACCATCACCATGGCTACTTTCGAATTGATGATCGCGCTGCTACTGGCGATCCTTGTCTTGCACTATGTCGGGCATCGGCTCGGGCTTCCCCCCGCCGTCGCACTGATCATCGGTGGCGGTCTGATCGCCTTTCTGCCCGGCCTGCCCGAGGTGCATGTCGATCCAGAACTGGTGCTGGTGATTTTTCTGCCACCGTTGCTGATGGACAGCGCCCTTGGCATTTCACTCGACCATCTGCGCCGGCACATGCTGGGCGTCGGGGCGCTGGCGATTGGTGCGGTGCTCTTCACCACCGTCGTCGTGGCGCTCGTCACCCACTGGCTGGTGCCCGCCTTGCCCTGGGCAGCGTGCGCGGCCTTGGGCGCACTGGTCGCGCCGCCGGATGCGGTGTCGGCCCGCGCCGCGCTGCAGCAAGTGAAGCTGCCGCGCCGCCTCCTGATCCTCCTGGAGGGGGAAAGCCTGTTCAACGATGCGACGGGCCTCGTGCTGTTTCGCTTTGCGGTGGCGGCGGGCGTGACGGGCCTGTTCAGTCCGGCCGAAGCCCTTGGCAGCTTCGCGCTACTGGCAGTGGGTGGCGTGCTGATCGGCGCCGTGATTGGTGGCGCCTGGGTGATCCTGGCACGCCATTTCGACGAAGATAGCCTGGTCATCGTCGCCGGCCCGCTATGTGCGTGGGGCTCCTATCTTCTGGCCGAACGCTTCCACGTCTCGGGGGTGATCGCCACCGTAACGACGGGCCTCATCTGTGCCTGGTTCCAGCATCGCGTGCTCAGCGCGTCGGCGCGCCTGTACGGCACGGGCTTCTGGACGGTCACGATCTTCATTCTCGAGGCCTTCGTGTTCCTGATCATCGGATCCTCGCTGCATGAGTTGATCCAGCGCGGCGACGGGCTCGACACGATGCTCGCGGAGATGGGCGTACCGGTGCTGATCGTCGTTCTTTCCGTCATCCTCGCGCGGTTTGCGTGGGTGTATGTGTCGGACAGCGTGCTCATCCTGTTACGGAAGCTTCGCGTGACCCGCTTCCATCCGCTCGGGCTGGCCGATGCCACGGTATTGAGCTGGGCCGGCATGCGAGGGGTGATCACCCTCGCACTCGCCGCCAGCCTGCCGGACAGTTTTCCGGGGCGCGATTTCATTCTTGTCACCGCCATTGCCGTCATCCTCGCCACCGTGCTGGTGCAGGGACAGACGCTCGGCGCCGTGATCCGCTGGACGGGGCTCGTGGCGCCGGAAAGCGACAAGCCTCGCCTGAGCATGAGCGAGGCGGAGGCCGTGATTGCCAAGGTGCGGTATGAATTGATGGCAAAACTGGCATACAACGAGGCAGGCGAACTCGTTCACCCGATGCTCCTGGACATTCACAAGCACAAGGCCGAGGACATGGCCCGCTACGCGCGGCACGCCGACGAATACAAGCCCCACCTCGATGCACGCTCGGATGCCGTGCTGAAATCGGTCGCGGCCGGACGGGCCGAACTCATGCGCCTCTACCGCGCCGGCGACATCGACGAGCACACGCTTCACGAACTGACGCGCGACCTCGATCTCGAGGAGCTCAGCGTCATTTCCGCCAACGCGTGACGGGATGGCTATCGACGGGGACGCAACGCATTCAAGCACTGCGTCGCTATCAGCATGCTGGCGAAGAACGTCCGCGGTCTGCAAGCCCGGCTCCATCGTTTCTCCATCAAACCGCACCCATGCGTCCATCGACGCCGAGCACACTGCGCAGCAAATCATCGAGTACGCATGCGCGAGCCACACGAATCCATGGACACGTTTCCGACCCTGATCACTTGCGAGCATTGCGACAGCGTCTACCGACGCCGCGCGCTGGCGCCGCACGAGGTCGCGCGTTGCGAACGATGCGCCGCCGTGTTGTATCGATCCAGCTGGCTCGATATCGACCGGTGGCTCGCGCTCGCGATTGCCGCAGGCGTGGTGTTTGCCATCGCCAATCTCTGCCCGATCATGCGGATCAGCGTGCAGGGGCTGCATAGCGAGACCACGCTGTGGCAATCCGCGCTCGCGCTGGCCCAAGGCATCGCCGCGCCGATCGCGATTCCGACGGCGCTGGCCATCGTCGTGGTGCCGTTCCTGCAGATCGCGACGCTGATCTGGTTGCTGGCCTTTGCCCGTGCGGGCCACCGCGCGCCCGCATTCGGTCCGCTGATGCGCCTGCTCGTCGCATTGCGTCCCTGGAGCATGATCGAGGTTGGACTGCTCGGCATTCTCATCGCCATCATCAAGCTGTCCAGCATCATGCAGATCATTCCCGGCGCCGGCTTATGGGCCACGGCCGTGCTGATGGTGCTGATCCCGCTGATCGCGGGCCACGATGCGCGTCAACTATGGGACTGGGTCGTGCCGGTGCACCCCGCCGAAGGCCGCCCGTGAGCCTGCCCGTTCGCGCCAGTCAGCTGGGCATGGTCGGGTGCCATGCCTGCGGCCTCGTCTGCCGCATGCACGCCTCCGCCGCGCACGATGCGCACCCGCATGCCGCCGAAGCGCAACGCTGCCCGCGGTGCGGCTCTGCGCTGCACGCGCGTCGTTCAGACAGCCTCGTACGCGCCTGGGCGTTCCTGATCGCCAGCCTGATCTTCTACGTCCCGGCCAACCTGTTGCCGGTGATGCGCACCACGCTGCTCGGCAGCCACAGCGAATCGACGATCCTCGGCGGCGTCGTGGTGTTCTGGAACGCCGGCTCGTACGGCATTGCGTCGGTGATCTTCATCGCGAGCGTCGTCGTGCCGTGCACGAAGTTCCTCGCGCTTGGCATGTTGCTCGTCACGACGGGCCGGCGCAGCGTGTCGGCCATGCGCGAGCGGACCGTGCTGTATCGCGCGGTCGAGCTGGTCGGCTACTGGTCGATGCTGGACGTGCTGGTCGTCGCGATCATCTGTGCGCTGGTGAAGTTCGGTCCGCTGTCCGAGATCGAGCCACGCGCCGGCATTTTGTTTTTCGGCATGGTCGTCATTCTCACGATGCTGTCTGCGATGAGCTTTGACCCACGCCTCATTTGGGACGCCGAGGAAGCATGAATCCTGCATCCGGCCCGCAAGGCCTCGAACCGCACGACCCGCCCGTGACCCGCAACCGCCTGCGACTTTCGCTCGTCTGGCTCGTGCCGCTCCTCGCGGCACTGATCGGCCTGTCGATGGTGATCCACGCGTGGTTGTCCGTCGGACCGGAAATCACGATCACGTTCAACACCGCGCAAGGCCTCGAAGCCGGCAAGACGCCCGTCAAGTACAAGGACGTCGTGATCGGCACCGTGACCGCCATTTCGCTGAGCGACGACAGTTCGCACGTGGTCGCGACGGTGTCGTTCGTGAAGAATGCGCGCAACCTCATTCGCGACGACACGCGCTTCTGGGTCGTGCGGCCCCGCGTCGGCATGAGCGGCGTATCGGGCATCGATACGCTGTTCTCCGGCGCGTATATCGGCATGGACACCGGCCGCTCGGACCAATCGCGGAAGGCCTACACCGGGCTCGAAACGCCGCCGACCGTCGTCAACGGCACGCCGGGGACGAGCTTCGCGTTGCGCGCCACCGATCTCGGCTCGCTCGATATCGGCTCGCCGGTCTACTACCGCCATCTGATGGTGGGCCACGTCGCGTCGTACAAGCTCGACATGCAGAGCCATGACATGAACCTGCAGGTGTTCATCGATGCACCGTACGATCGCCTGGTGACGACCGACACGCGCTTCTGGAACGCGAGCGGCATGGATCTGTCGCTCGACGCGAACGGCCTGAAGCTGAAGACCCAGTCGGTCGCGACGATCGTGGGCGGCGGCATCGCGTTCGCGACGCCGGAAGACAGCAGCGCGACCGCCGCCCCTGCCGGCAACCTGTTTACGCTCGCCGACAACGAAGCGTCCGCGATGGCTGCGCCGGACGGGCCATCCCAACTCATTCGACTCCGTTTCGAACAGCCGTTGCGCGGGCTCGCAGTCGGGGCGCCGGTGGAATTCTCCGGCATCAACATGGGCAAGGTGGTATCGACCCAGCTCGACTTCGACCGTGCGACCCGGCGCTTCCAATCGATCGTGATGGTGAAGGTCTATCCGTATCGGCTCGGCCCCGTCATCGAGAAACTGCAGAAGACCGAAGGCAACGGCAATCCTCGCGCGGCCCAGTTTCTCGCGGGCCTGGTCGAGTATGGGCTCCGTGCGCAGGCGCGTACCGGCAACCTGCTGACGGAGCAGCTCTACATTTCGTTCGATTTCGTGAAAAATGCGCCGAAGGTGCCGTTCGATGCGAATGCGACGCCACTGACCTTGCCCACCGTGGCGAGTACGTTCGACAAGCTGCCGGAGCAGATCGCCGACATCGTCGACAAGATCAACAAGATGCCGCTGGATTCGATCGGCAAGCATGTCGACTCGAGCCTGTCGAACCTGGACGCGACGCTCAGGCAGGTCAACGGCCAGTTGCTGCCGTCGACGACGCGCGCACTCGACCAGGCGAACCAGACGTTCGGCGCGTTGCGCCAGGGTATCGCCGAGGACGGCCCGCTTCAGGAAAACCTGGCGAACACGCTGACCGAAGTCCAGCGTACTGCGCGATCGTTGCGCACGCTCACCGACATGCTGGGCCGCCGTCCCGAATCGCTGCTCCGCGGAACCGGGGCCGATCATGCGCCGATCGCGCCTGTCGCCCCTTCAACCTCGCCTGTCCAGCAGGAGCCACGACAACCATGAGCTTCCCGATTCGCGCCAGGACGATCGCCCTGGGCGCCGGTGCCGTCATCGCGCTGACCGCCTGCGCGTCGAACCCGGTGCATTACTACACGCTCGTCTCACCGGCCACGGCCACATCCACATCCGCGACGTCGACCACCGCGCGCGCCGCCGCGCCGCTGGCGATCAACGTGTTGCCGGTCGGCATCCCCGCCCAGCTCGACCAGCAGCAGATGGTCGTGCGCAGCGGCACGGGCACCGCGGTGATACTCGACAACGAACGCTGGGTCGCGCCGCTCGGCGACGAGCTGCGCGCGGCGCTGTCGTCGGCACTCGTCGAGCAGCTGGGCGCGCGCAACGTCACCGGCCTGCCGCGTCCGTCGAACCAGACCGTCATGAGCATCCGCACGCAGGTGCGCCGCTTCGATGCATGGCCCGGCCGCATGGCGCAGTTCGAAGCCGATTGGGTCGTCGGCGTGCAGCAGGACACGCCGGGCACGCGCATGTCGTGCAGCACGCGGCTCAACGAGACCGCACCCGGCGGCTATGACGACATGGTGCGCGTGCAGCAACGGATGATCGAGCAGTTCGCCGCCCGCATCGCGAGCACGGTGCGCAGCTTCGGCAGCGGGCGCCCTGCCTGTCCCGCCGATTCGTAAACCCTCCGGCCGATGGGAGCCGTCCATGGGAGCGCGCGAAGGTATCCGGTTATGGGAACCGGCTACCTTGAAGCTTGACGCGACCCGTTACGCGCGCCGCCGGTAAGTGCCCGGCGTGCTCCCCGTCCAGTGCCGGAACGCGCGGTGGAACGCGCTCGGATCGTCGAAGCCGATGTCGGCGCCGATCGCCGCGATCGTGTCGGGCGTGTCGGTCAGCCGCTGGATCGCGATGTCGCGCCGCAGTTCGTCCTTGAGCACCTGGAACGTCGTCCCTTCGGCGGCCAGGTGGCGGCTCAGCGTGCGCACCGAGCAATGCAGGTGCTCGGCCGCGTGGTCGATCACCGGCAGGTCGGGCAACGCTTCCGACAGGTACTGCCGCACGCGATGACACACGAGCTGTTCGCTGAACGATTCGAAGATCCAGTCGCCCGGCGCGCGCGCGAGGAACTTGCGCAGGTTGCGCTTGCTCTGCCGGATCGGCGCGTCGAGGTAATCCGCGCTGAAGCGCATCAGCGTGCGCTCGCAGTCGAACTGCACGGCGCCGGTGAAGAAGTACAGGTGGTCGACCGCATGGCGCGGCCGCGGGCACGCGAACTCGATCTGCAGCAGCGGGATCTTCTGCCCGATCAGCCAGGAGCACACGCCGTGCACGAGCTTGAGCATCAGTTCCTGGCCGAGCGCGCCGATCGGGCCGATGGCGTCGTTCGGGCGCAGCACCGCCTGCGCGACGAGACCGTCGCGCTTCGATTCGACGAAGAAATCGTCGAGCAGGATATGGAAGAATTGCCCGAAACGATGCAGCGCGGTTTCGAGATTGCGCGCATCGAGCAGGCTCAGGCACAGGTACTTCAGCGTGCCGCCGCGCAGCGGGCGCGAGAAGATGCCGGGCATCTCGTCGTCGAGGTCGATCGCGAGCGTGCGGTACAGCGTCGAGAACTGCTCCTCCGTCACGCGCGCATGCGGTTCGCCGAGCAGTTCGATCGGGATGCCGGCCCCGCGCAGGTAGCGCTCGACCACGTCGCGCTGCACGCCCGCGCTTGCGAGGAAGCCGTTGACGAGCGAGATCGGCACCGTCGCGCTCGGCGACGGCAGTGCACGCCCGGGCGCAGGCTCGGGCTGGGCGGAAAGTGAATCTGAACCAGTCATCGCGTCCCCGTCGATCGAACCGCTCGCATTGTACTTGAGCGGCCCGTGCGGAGCCTTCCGGGCCCTCGGCGCGCCGGGCCCTGCGCGGCGCGCCGACGCCATCAGTCGGTGCGGCTGAGTTCCCGGCGCAGGATCTTGCCGACGGTCGACTTCGGCAGCCGGTCGACGAAGCGAATGAGCTTCGGCACCTTGTACGCCGCGAGGCTCGCGCGGCAATGCGCGACGAGTTGTTCCTCCGTCACGTACGCATCCTGCGCCAGCACCACGAACAGCTTGACGGCCTCGCCCGTGCGCGCGTCCGGCACGCCGATGCACGCGCATTCGGCGACGCCCGGCACGCCGGTCGCCACGGCCTCTACCTCGTTCGGGTACACGTTGAAGCCCGACACGATGATCATGTCCTTCTTGCGGTCGACGATCCGCAGGAAGCCGGCTTCGTCGAACACGCCGACGTCGCCGGTGCGGAAATAGCCGTCGGCCGTGAACGCGGCCGCATTCGCGTCCGGCTTCTGCCAGTAGCCACCCATCACCTGCGGCCCCTTCACGCAGATCTCGCCCGCGCCGCCAATCGCCACCTCGTTGTCCTGGTCGTCGAGCAGCTTCACGTCGGTCGACGGCAGCGGCAGGCCCGTGGTGCCCGTGAACGAGTCGATCGACTGCGGGTTGAACGACACGACCGGCGACGTTTCCGACAGACCGTAACCCTCGCGAATGAAATTGCCCGTCACCGCCTTCCAGCGCGACGAGATCACGTCGATCACGGCCGCGCCGCCGCCGGCCGACAGCTTCAGCCGCGACCAGTCGACTTCCGTCAGGCGCGGATGGCCTGCGAGCCCCGCGTACAGCGTGTTCACGCCGACGAACACCGTCGGCCGCGCGACCTTCAGCACGTCGATGAAGCCGTCCATGTCGCGCGGGTTCGCGATCAGCCAGTTCTGCGCGCCGATCGCGAAGTAGGACAGGAAGTTCACCGTCAGCGCGAAGATGTGATACAGCGGGATCGCCGTGACGACGACCTCCTCGCCCGGCTCGCGCGCCGCCGGCACGATCGCGCCGAACTGCTCGATGTTCGCGACGAGGTTGCGGTGCGACAGCGCGGCGCCCTTCGACAGGCCGGTCGTGCCGCCCGTGTACTGCAGCAGCAGCAGATCCGCGCCGCTCAGCGCAACCGGTTCGCACGCGAGCGATTCCCCGGCAGCGATGGCGTCCGCGAGCGGGACCGAGCCGGGCGGCAGCGCGTCGCATGCACCGGCCGGCGCATCGACGACGCCGAGATCGCCGCGCCCGACGCTCAGCACGGTGCGCACGCGCGTGCCGCCGACCACTTCGGCGAACGTGCCCATCGACCCGCCGCACACCACGGCGACCTCGACACCCGCGTCGTTGAGCTGATGCTCGAGCTCGCGCGCCGTGTAGAGCGGGTTCACGTTGACCTGGATCGCGCCGATCTTCGCGATGGCGACGAACGCGACCGGGAACGCAAGCACGTTCGGCAGCATCACGGCGACGCGATCGCCCTTGCGCACGCCCACGATCTGCTGCAGATAAGCGGCCAGCGCGGTCGACAGGCGGTCGACGTCGGCATAGGTCAGCGTGCGGCCATATGAATGGAACGCCGGGCGATCGGCGAAACGGCGCATCGCGTTGTCCAGCAGCGCGCTTACGGAAGGAAAGCGATCGGGATCGATCTCGGCGGGGATCGAGCCATACGACCCGGTCCAGTGTCTCTTCGTCATGTCTCACTCCACGGGGGACGGCGCGCCGGCCGCGCCGTTCGCACGACGGCCTGCACGCCGGAAAAGCGCGGACCATCGCCTGACCGGCGACTATCGCCCGCGCGGCGCGCTTTGAAAATGATCCGGGCGGCCGAAAAGATGATCGAAACGGACACGCGGGGGTCTGCGCTTGTCTAGACAACATCGCCTGATGCCGTCACTTCGGCCGGCGTCAGCTGGCCCTACTATCGGTCCATTTGCATGAACACCATACGGGATCGGGCGATTCCTGTCGCCGGTCGCGCCTGATACGATCGCTTCGCTTCCGGTTCGCCACGGCCGAACGTGCCGCGCGCCGCAGCCGATGCCGCCGATACACACCATCCGCACAACG
Organism: Burkholderia sp. Ac-20349; assembly: GCF_017104865.1. Taxonomy (NCBI): domain Bacteria; kingdom Pseudomonadati; phylum Pseudomonadota; class Betaproteobacteria; order Burkholderiales; family Burkholderiaceae; genus Burkholderia; species Burkholderia sp. Ac-20349. The sequence goes on along the minus strand of NZ_JAAGPM010000005.1, from coordinate 117,334 downwards.
GGTCATGCGCGCATCGTCACCCCGTCTCGTCGGTCGATCCCGCCACCGGACAATCAGGATTACTGCACACATTACGCCGGTCTCGGCAGCGTGCAACACCTGATCAAGCAACACGGCCAGTCCACCCAACGATCCCGTCCCGCTCTTTCAAAGGTCAGTCGCCATGCCAGAACGCATCCCGTTTGGACAACTCCCCGCCCGGCTCCTCGACGTCGTGCTCAACGTCGAGGAATATGCGAACACCACCGGCCACGATTTCAAGCTCGTGGAACTGGTGCGCGCACGCGTGTCGCAGCTCAATGGCTGCGCCTACTGCCTCGACCGCCACATCAAGGAAGGCATCCACGCGGGCGAAGATCCGCTGCGCTACCACCTGCTGCCCGTCTGGCACGAAACGCCCGATCTCTACAGCCCGAAAGAACAGGCCGCGCTGCGCTGGGCGGAAGCGCTGACGCTGATCAGCGAGCACACGATCGGCGACGCACTCGTCGACGCGACGCGCGCGCACTTCGATCGCGACGAACTGGCCACGCTCACGCTGATCGTCGCGCAGATCAACACGTGGAACCGGCTCGCGAAGCCGTTCGCGTGGCAGGCCGGGGTGTTCCAGGCCGGTTGACGCCGGGTTGCCGCGGTTGCGGCGCGTCGCGCCGGGTGGCACCGGCGCGCATATCAGGGTGAACCCTGTGGCGCATGGGACCGATCCCGAGCAGAATTGCGTGCCGTAAACGATATCGATTCGGACGCAGGACTCTCCCATGCCGCGCAGTGCGCTCTTGAACCCGACGACCGCCCGCGCAGCCCGCCTGCCGGACGTCGAGCCGACCCACGCGTTGCGCGAGCAGCGCTTCACGCCCGCCAAGCTGGCCGTGCTGCTCGACGTGGTGGCGCAAGCCGGCATCGACCCGGCCGCGGTGCTCGACGGGACCGGCCTCACGCCGGCCGCCGTCGCGGACCCGTTCACGCTCACGTCGCCGCTGCAGTTCCTCACGGCCGCGCGCAATGCAATCGGCCGCTACGACGGCACCGATCTCGGCGTGCGCGTCGGCCACCGGCTGCACGTATCGAGCTACGGGATGTACGGCTACGCGATGCTGTGTTCGGAATCGCTCGCGCACGCGTTCGAATCGGCCGTCAAATATCACCGGCTCGCGAACGGCATGCTCGCGATCCGCTGGGTCGAACAGGGCGATACCGCGTCGTGGCAGTTTCCCGACCGGCACGAAGTCGCGCTGCCCGATCTCGACGAGCCGCTGTACCGTTTCCTGATCGACATGCAGTTCGCGTTGCACGTGACGATCATCAAGGACGTGATGGGCGCGTGGTGCGTGCCGGCGCGTGCGCAGTTCGCGCAACCGCAGCCGGCGCACGCGGCACTGCTGGCCGATGCGCTCGAATGCCCGATCGCCTTCGACCAGCCGCATCACGTGCTCAGCTACCCGGCCGCGTGGCTCACGCGCGCGCCGCAGCTCGCGAATCCGATTACCGCCGCGCAGGTGTCGTCGCATTGCGCGAGCCTGCTCGATGAAATGCGCAGCCAGGCCGGCGTCACGCGGCGCGTGTACCAGGAACTCACGCGCACGCCCGGGCAGTTTCCGGACATCGACGCGATCGCGGCAATCCTGTGCATCACGTCGCGCACGCTGCGCCGCAAGCTCGAAGCCGAAGGCACGTCGTACAGCGAGTTGCTGGCGAGCGTGCGCAAGGCGCTCGCGATCGACTACCTCAGCACGACCACGCTCAGCACCGAGGACATCGCGTTGACGCTCGGCTTCAGCGACGCCGTAGGGTTTCGCCACGCGTTCAAGCGCTGGACCGGCATGACGCCGAGCGACGTGCGGCGCAAGCGCGGCGGTTGAGCGCTGGCGTTGATGGCAGTCAGCGTCCGTCGCCGGCCGCAGGCGTGGCCACCGCCAGCGCGAACTCGAACACCGCACCCCGCCCGGCCTGGTCGACCAGCCGGATGCTGCTGCCATTGAGCGCCAGCATCCGGTGCACGATCAGCAGCCCGAGCCCGCCGCTCGTCACCGCACCGCCGCTCATCGGCCGCTGCGGCCGCTGGAACAGCCCTTCGCGCCGCGCCGCCGGAATCCCTTCCCCGGTATCGGCCACGGTCACGACCACGCGGTCGCCGCGCGGCTCCAGCGCGACCTCCACCTCGCCGTGCGCAGGCGTGTGCCGCAACGCGTTGTCGAGCAGGTTGGTCAGCACGCGCTCGATCATCCCGAGATCGGCCGACACGACCGGCACCCGCGCCGGGATCCGCGCATGCAGCGCGACGCCGCGCGCCTGCGCGGTCAGCTCGAATTTCTGGAACACGTCCTGCACGAGATCGACGAGCGAGAACGGCTCGCGTTCGGCCTGCACGCCACCCGATTCGAGCCGCGCGAGCTCGAACAGCGCCTGCGCGAGCCGGCCGACCTTCGCGCTCTGCGCGAGCGCGATCGACAGGTAACGCCGCCGTTCGGTCTCGGCGAGCGTGTCGGCCTTCAGCGACAGCGTCTCCAGGTAGCCGTGCAGCGACGTCAGCGGCGTGCGCAGATCGTGCGAGATGTTCGTGATCAGTTCGCGCCGCTGCTGGTCCTGGTGCGTCAGCGCACGCCACTGGTCGCCGATCCGGTCGGCCATCTGCGCGAACGCGGATTCGAGCACGACGATGTCGTCGCCGCGCCGGCCGGGCCGCGAACGCGGCACCGGCGGCTGCGTGTCGGGCGTGCCATTCGCGTCGAAGCGGCGCATCGCGTCCGTCAGCCGGCGCAGCGGGCGCGTGATGAAGCTGAACGCGGTAAGGCCCGCGAGCAGGCCGAGCAGCGCGACCAGCGCCATCGACCACAGCGTCGTGCGCAGCACGTTGCCGGCGTCGACGCGCGCGGCCAGCCGGTCGTGCGCCTCGCCGAGCAGCACCACGTAGATGTAGCCCGACGGCGGCTGCCCCGCGCGCTGCAGCGGCGCGGCGCTGAACACCTTGCGTGCATCGGGGCTGCGCGGGTCGTCGCCGAGGATCGGCAGCGGCTCGCCCGCGATGAAGCGTTGCACGGGCGCGAGATCGACGCGGTCGCGCTTCACGTGGCCCGGCGGTGCATCGTCGCCCTTGATGCGGCCCGCGTTGTCGAGCAGATAGACCTCGACACTCGGGTTCACGCCCATCAACTGGCCGAACAACGTGCGCACGGCGTCCGGGCGCAGCCCGTTCGCGTCCATCAGCGGTGCGCTGTGGGTCACGCTGTCGACGATATTGGCGGCCAGGTCGCGCGACAGCCCCTGCACGACTTCCTGCTCGCGCATGTCGTTCGCTCGGATCTGCAGCCACGCGGACGCGCCCGAACACGCGAGCAGCAGCACCGAGAACACGAGCGACAGCCGCTGGGTGAGCGTGAGCTTCATCATGCGTCCCGCTGGCCCGGCGCGGCGAGCTTGTAGCCGCGGCCCCACACGGTGAGGATTCGCACGGGCTCGGCCGGATCGGCCTCGATCTTCGCGCGCAGCCGGTTGATGTGGGTGTTGACCGTGTGCTCGTAGCCTTCGTGCTGGTAGCCCCACACGGCATTGAGCAGATCCATCCGCGAGAACACCTTGCCCGGGTGCCGCGCGAAGAAATACAGCAGGTCGAACTCGCGTGGCGTGAGGTCGATGCGCGCACCGTCCACGCTCGCCTCGCGCGCGATCGGGTCGATCGCCAGCCCCGCGACGTCGAGCGTGCCCGCGTCGATCCGCGAATCGCGCGCGAGCGCATCGACGCGCCGCAGCAGCGCCTTCACACGTGCGACGAGTTCCAGCACCGAGAACGGCTTGGCCAGATAGTCGTCGGCACCGAGTTCGAGGCCGAGGATCCGGTGCACCTCGCTCGAGCGCGCGCTCGTGATGATGATCGGTGTGTAGCGCGTCATCGCGCGCGCGCGCCGGCAGATTTCGAGGCCGTCGACGCCCGGCAGCATCAGGTCGAGGATCAGCGCATCCCAGCCGCCCTGTTCGAGCAGGCGCAACCCCTCGGCACCGTCCGCGCTGTGCACGACCTCGTAGCGCTCGTCGCGCAGGTGCAGGCTCAGCACGTCGGCGATGTCGGCATCGTCTTCGACGATCAGGATGCGTTTCGGTTGGTCCATGGCGGCGGGCGGCGGCACGTCAGTGCCGTGGTCGGGTATCGGTTCGGGCCGGCCCCGGTCCGGCTGGCCGGGGTGCCGGGGGCGAATCGCGGCAACGGGCCGCGCTGCCGCCATTGTGCAAAATTTTGCGGCGGCGAGTGATCACATTTCATTTAACTTTGGCTGATGCGCGTGCCGGGAGTCAATACTGGCATGGCTCTCCGATCCAGCCCTTGAATGGCGATTTGTATCAGACGGTGCGAACGCTGCATAGACACAAAAAGCGGAAGCGATGAAGCGGAAATCGGTGAGCGCGGGCGACAGTGGGTGCAATGCCACGGCATGCCAGGCATGCAGCGCAAACGTGTCCTGCCATCTATCCCTTGCAGAGGATATAGAAGCGGCTCGATGACCTGTCGCATCCATCACGTCTACCACAAGTAGTCCAAACTACTTTTTGGACGTGAAGATCGCGCGCGACTGAGCGTCGCGACCATTGGCATGGGTCAATATCGATTGGCTGGCGACGCGACTTACGCCGGCATTCCTGCGGAGCGAGTTCGCACGCGTCACCCACGATGAGCGTTCGATTCGGCACATGAGGGAGGCACGACGAGAAAGCTGGCTAATTCCCCAGCCTCCCCTCCCGCTACGCCGAACCCGCCTGCGCGAACCCGAGCGTAAGACCGAAAGCGTCGAGGATCGTCGCCGCAGTCTTGGCCATCCGCTTCGCCATGACCTCCGAGGTCTCGCGCGTGGCGCCCTGGCGAAGCCAGTGCACCGCCGTCCACACCAATCCGCCGCCCAGCACCGTCAGGCAATCCTGCTCTGCTTCCGTGCGAACGCCTTCATAGGGTGGAAGGATGCGGCCGGCGACGAACGTAACCAGTTCATCGAAAAACGCCGATGTCGCCGCGTCATTGAATACGGTCAGATAGAAAGACTGATGCGCACGCAGATGCTCGAGAATCAGCCCGGTTTCCACCTCCATTGACGTGACGAAAGTGGCACTCGGCGGGTTCAGCAGTTTGCCCTGCTCCTCGACGAATGCGAACGCGTTGTCGAGCCTGACCAACGCCGCCCGCTGAGCGGCGGCCTGAAGATCGGGAAAGTGCTGATAGAACGTGGGACGCGCGACGCCCGCGCGCTGCACCAGTTGAGCAATGCTGAGTTTGTTCAGGGGCGCCTCGTCGAGCAGGTCGGTCACCGCGCGAACGAGAGCGTCGTAACTCCGTTGAAAGCGAGGATCGGCGGGATTAGGGCTTACATCAGGGGGCATAAAAAGCTCTGGACACGTGGTTTTGTCTATTTTACATTCGTTCAATAGATTGAGATGCGATGCGCCGACATACCTCTGAAAGGCTATTGAAATGAAATCCTCATCCCTCGTCCCCCAGCCGCCCCTGAAACCCGTCATCGGTCACTTGATGGAGGTCCTCGGGCCGTCTCCACTTGCAAAGATGATGGATCTCGCGCGCACTTATGGGCCGGTCTATTGGTTCGAGGTGTTCGGGCAAGGTTACTACGTTGTCAGCGGACAAACACTGGTGAATGAAGTGTGTGATGAAAGCAGATTTCAGAAGTGTGTCCACCAATCGCTGCTCGAACTTAGACCCGCGATCGGCGACGGGCTATTTACGGCATTCGGTGACGAACCGAACTGGGCCAAAGCGCATCGTGTGCTGATGCAGGCGTTCGGCCCGCTCAGTATCTGGTCGATGTTTGACAAAATGGTCGACATCGCCGACCAGATGTTTCTCCATTGGGAGCGGTTCGGCCCGGAGACGCCGGTCGATGTATCCGATCACATGACTCGACTGACGCTCGACACGATTGCCCTTTGTGCGTTTGATTGTCGTTTCAACAGCTTCTACCGTGAAGATCAGCATCCGTTTGTCGATGCCATGGTCAACACCCTCAGCGAGGCCGGAAAGCGCGAGCTGCGACCAAAACTTGTTTCGAAGTTGATGGTCAACCGCAGTCGAAAGTTCGACGCGGACATCGAAGTCATGCGGTCGCTCGCGACGAAAATGATCGAGGACCGGCGGAAGAACCCGCACGACAACGAAGCGTCGATGGACCTGTTGGACCGAATGCTGAACGGCATCGATCCGGTGACGGGAGAAAAACTTGATGATGAGAACATCGTCTTCCAGATGATTACATTTCTCATCGCCGGACATGAAACGACAAGCGGGCTCCTGTCCTTTGCCACCTATTTCCTCCTCAAAAACCCGGACATTCTGCAAAAGGCACGGGACATGGTCGACGAGGTCGTTGGCAGCGAGACACCCCGGATCGAGCATCTCGCACGACTTCGTTACATCGAACAAATCCTCATGGAGACGTTGCGAATCTGGCCGACAGCGCCGGCATTCGCCGTGTCACCGCTCGCTGACACCACGTTCGGCGGGAAATACGCCGTTTCTCCCGACGACATCATCATGATCCTGACTCCGATGTTGCATCGGGATGTGAGCGTCTGGGGCGAGGACGTCGAGGCGTTTCGTCCGGAGCGATTTGCACCGGAGAATGCGGAGCAACTCCCTCCCAATTCATGGAAGCCCTTCGGCAATGGTGCACGTGCCTGTATCGGCCGCCCTTTTGCCATGCAGGAAGCCCATCTCGTTCTGATCATGCTGCTTCAGCGATTCGATTTCTCTTTCGCAGATCCCGACTACGAACTGGACGTCGCCGAAACGCTTACGCTGAAGCCAACCGGTTTCCGGGTGAACGTGAAACCGCGGGCCCGAGGTGCGCTTAAAGTGCCCGATACGGCCGCTCACGCCCGCTCGAGCGCTCAAAGCCCCCGCGTCGCTCCCGTTCAGTCGATCCCTACCAGCGAAGATGCGTCGGATATGCTCGTCCTCTTCGGGGGCAATACGGGCTCCGCCGAATCCTTTGCAAGACGCATTGCAGGGGACGCAAGTCGTCACGGATTTCACGCCACCTGCGCGCCCCTCGACGACTTCGCAGGGAAACTCGACGGATATCCTGCAATCGTGATCGTCACCGCTTCCTACGAAGGACAGCCGCCAGACAACGCAAAATCATTCGTCCCGTATGTCGAGGCACTGGGCGTGGGTGCGCTGGACGGCGTCAATTTTTCGGTTCTTGGGTGCGGCAACAAACAATGGGCACGGACATACCAGGCGATTCCCAAGCGCGTCGATGAAGCGCTCGAGAAGGCCGGTGCTACGCGAGTGCACTTCAGAGGCGAGCTTGATTCCGGTGGCGACTTTTTTGGTGAATTTGACCGTTGGTACACCGAAATGTGGAATCGCTTTGCAACTAGTGCCGGTAAGGAAATCTCGGTTGTGCCACATGGCGACACCGCACTGAAAGTCAGTTTCGCCGAGAATACCCGTGAAAAATTGCTGAATTTCGGCGACATGGCGCACGCGTCCATCGTCGACAATAGAGAGCTGGTTGACATTAGCGTGGCTGGCAGCCGCTCGAAAAAGCATATTGAATTGAAACTTCCGGAAGCGATGACTTATCGATCGGGAGATTACCTGGCCGTTCTGCCCCGCAACTCGAAAAACAACGTCGATCGCGTCTTGCGCCGGTTTCGCGTGAGCTGGGACACTCAGGTCGTGATTGAAGGAACGTCAAGCAATCCACGCCTTCCGCTCGGCCAGGCAATGGGTTGTGGTGAACTGTTTTCGAGCTATGTTGAACTCGCCGTCCCCGCGACTCGATCACAAGTGTCCAGCCTGGCCGCTGCCACGCGCTGCCCACCCGAGAAGGTCGAGCTTGAACGCCTGAGCGCCGACGATTTCGAACGCGAGATTCTGGGAAAGCGGACAACCGTCATGGATCTGCTCGAACGCTTCGGGTCCGTCGATCTGTCGCTCGACAAGTTCCTCGATATGCTGCCCGCGCTGAAAGCACGCCAGTATTCGATCTCGTCTTCCCCGCTTTGGAAAGCAGACCATGTCACGCTGACGGTAGCAGTGGTCGATGCACCGGCGCTCTCCGGCAATGGTCGTCATGAGGGGGTGGCATCGTCGTATCTCGCGCGACTCAACACGGGCGACAGCTTGTCCGTTGCAGTCAGGCCATCGAATGCACGCTTTCGGCCACCAGCCGAACCCGGTCTTCCAATGATTCTCATCTGCGCCGGTTCCGGTATCGCCCCATTCCGTGGCTTTCTGCAAGAGCGCGCATTACAGAAACAGCTGGGGGAGAACGTCGGCACGTCGTTGCTCTTCTTCGGGATCGATGACCCCGACGTTGACTTTCTCTATCGCGACGAACTCGACGAATGGGCAAGCTGCGGTGTGGTCGAAGTGTTGCCGGCTTATTCAAACCGCCCGGAGGAAGGTGCTCGCTTCGTTCAAGACAAAGTCTGGCTGGAACGCGAGAAAATCGCCGCGCTGTTTGCGCAAGGTGCCACCGTCTTTGTCTGCGGGGATGGAAAGAATATGGCGCCCGCCGTACGTGCCACGCTTGGCCGTATTTATCAGGATGCAACCGGCGAGAACGATGAAAACGCCAGCGCATGGATCGACACGATGGAGCGGGAGCATGGCAGATATGTTGCCGACGTATTTGCATGACGGTGACAAGATTCATGCCGCTCCTGGTTGCTTCGGCGAACCAAAAGAAGTCTTGACCTGCCCCGCCACCGCGCGCTGGAACACGCTCGACTGATTCTTCGATTCCGTGCTGCGCCCTCGTGTCCTCGCTGCCTTCAATCCGGTTCCTGCCGATTTCCGGCCGGAACCGGATTGCTGTTTCCGCTCGATTCGAAAGGGCGCGCCTTGACGGTAAGGTGGCGTGTGAGCATGGCAATGAAGCCGCACGAAACATCAGGTTCCGATTCATAAAGCGATCAGAATTTCCATAAGAGCTGATCCGGCTCCATCGCTCGTCCCTGCCCCACTCTGCAACGCGTCGGTTTCCATCACCGCATCCGGATATTCAACGTTCCGCCCTGGATAAGCTGTTGTCGCGTCTGGTTGTCTCAAGAGTAAACGAGACGACAACGACCCACTCAGCACCCCTGCAGGAATCGCAGACGTCGCCTGGTCCACCAAGCTTCGCTCACACGCATCCGTCCAGGTCGAATTGCGTGCTTCACGCGATACGTCTGTCGACCCTGGTCCACGCCTCGCTTTTCAACTCACGGGGCGACCACATTTTCCTCATCCACGTCAGAACGGCCACGCGTCTTTCAAGACGCTACACCGTTCGGAAAGCGAACGGGTTAACCATGATCGACCGTCAAAAAACGCCATGTTAACTTCCTCGGTCATACGACTTGGTCATTTGACCTGATTCGTAACGAATACGTCAGCTCACCGGAAACCCCGGCGAGCGACTCCGCCCCTTCCGCCTCGGGAAACAGGTACTGGATCAGCCGGAGGCCGCAACAACGGCGGGAAGAACGTGCTCATTTCGTCAACTGGGTGAAAGGAATGGATGACAGAAAGCGAAACCATACGCGGTCATTTGACTCAGTCAAACATTCAACTTGATATCTGTATCCCCCGAATCAGAACGTGACGCCGCTTCTGATTCACCCGTCCACGCAACTTCGAGGCAAACATGAACGCAAACATTCAGAACATTCAGGGCTCCCTCCCCACCGTCTCCAAGCAGACCAGCGCACAAGAGATCGTGTCGCTCATGAATCAATACGGTGGAGTCCGGATCAAGAATTATCTGACCCAGGAGCAAGTCGCGAACATCAACCGCGAGGTCGATGCTCCGCTCGAGCGGCTTCGCGAGGGGTCGTCGCACGAAAACGAACTGATCAAGGAATTCCACGGCACCTATACCAAGCGCCTGACGAACATGGTCACGCACAGCAAGACGTTCGGGGACGTGCTGGACGACGAACTCTTTCATGAACTCGGCGAGGTGCTCTACCGGGAAGAGTCCGGCGACTGGTGGCTGTCGACCGCGCAGGTCATCGACATCGGCCCGGGCAACACAGCACAGATGCTGCATCGCGACGTCGGCAATTTTCCGCCCCTGTGCGCGCTCGGGATCAACGGGCCGACGGTGTTCACCAACCTCATGATTGCCCTGACGCGCTTCACCGAGGAAAACGGTGCCACCCGAATCATCCCGGGTAGCCAGAACTGGGATGAGGACTACTTCGACAGCAAGGGTACGCCGGAGATGACCATTGCCGCCGAGATGGATGCCGGCGACGCGTTGCTGTTCAGCGGAAAAGTGATCCACGGTGGCGGCGCGAACGTGACGAAGAACGAGCGCCGGCGCGGGCTCACGATTCCGATGCAGCCGTCCTACCTGACTCCGGAGGAAGCGTATCCCTTCATCGTCGACATGGACACCGTGCGACGCCTGTCGCACCGCGTTCAGCGAATCATCGGCTTCCGCTCGCAATACCCCGCTGGCACGCCGGGCCTGTGGCAAGTCGACTACGACGATATCGCCACGCACCTCGGCCTTTAAGCCGGGAACAGAAGCCTGCGGCGGTCCGGGATGCGGCAATGCCCGCCCGGATTCCGCCATGCACATTCGCAGGCCACGACAGCAACACCCGCAACGAGACAACCCATGAAGATCGACCTGACGAATCGCGTTGCGATCGTGCCCGGCGCCGGTGCCGGGCTCGGGCGCGAGCATGCGCAGTTGCTTGTCCGCATCCATCTCGGGACCGGCGACCAGGTCGCTCACCAGCTCGCCCAACACCTCGGCGAGGCGGCAAACCACAGCGGCGAGACGGTTCCCGTTTCCGGCGTTGCCCAGGGCGATCTCGAGATCAAGAAGGCCCGTATCGCCTCTGCGAACGCGAAGGAGCATTCCGATGCGTGACGAATTCGGGGCTGTGGCACGCAAACCCGAGCGCGATCCGAGCCGCTACTCGGCCGACGGGCAGCGCCATGCATGTACCCCGCTCGCGCAATCCCGGCAATCGGCTCTCGTCGGCCAGGCGCTGCGCGTGTCCGAATGGCGCCCCATCGACCGGCCTTCGATCAACGCATTTGCAGGCCGCACGGCTGACCGCCAATCGAACGCGGGGATCGCGCGCCTTTCCGCGGATGGCCCCCAAGAATCGACTTTCTATTGCACCTCATCCAACTCAGGAGCGTGATCATGGTGAAGCGTTTATTTGTCGCAATCTCTCTCGTTGCCGGAATCCTTCTTGTATTGAGCCCGGGATTCATGGTTCTGTACCACATTGAGCACTACGACTCGTCCCAATAGGCTCCACCCGGAAAGATCGAACATGCCGGCGTAGCCTTGCGCGGATCGTGTCGAACACGATCCGCGTCGTGCCTCGCTCGCGCTTCGGTCGGCGGGTTTCGGTCTTGAACCGGCCCGACAGTCTGCCGGTTCATGTGTCGATGACGCGCGAGCCCGCGCGCTTCGGCTACGGCTGCCTGCATCGATCAGTCTGCCCCTGCCATGCACGTACCTCGCGTCTGAACACGCCCGTACGCACCACGATCTCCCGTGGCGAAACCTTCTGGCGGAAATGCACCGCCGGACCCCAGTCCGCCTCCCCACCTTGATCGCCCCTGTATCCCTGCTCTAAGGATGAGCGGGGATTTCCATTATGCGGATCAGATGTCGACGAAACGCGACCCGCGTGAGCGGGACAAGTCTGGGTGAACGCCACCCATCAAAAACTGCGTTTCACTCGCGCGGCATCGGCGGGTGATGGCCGAAATCATGATCCCGCCCGCGCCTTCCAGGTGATCAGTGGAAGACGCTTGCCAGAAAGAAGCAGCGAGGATGGGTGCGACAGCTGTCCGCGGCCTTGCCCCGAACGGCGTTCCGCTCGCGCGCGTATTCGTCATCTTGAACCGCGTCCAGGTTTGACGAGAAGTCGCCGTGCGCGGGGTGGATCTCCTCACCACGGCAACGTGAGATCTCCCGGCTGTCGCTGCGCAACGACCTTCAATGACCATGCGTCTGACGCGCGGCCGCGTCGATCGCCGCGAGGTCGACATACGCCATCGACTCGCCCTCCAGCAAGTACCGCGCGTGCTTCCACGATCCTTGCCTTCCTGCAGTCCGAGTACGCAACCGTCGACGCCACACGGCGCACGCCGGCGAACGCCGCTGCTCAACTCGCCTCCTCCCCCACCGCCGTGGCATGCCTAGCGTGACGTTGATCCATTGCTGTGCGGGGCTAGTGGAAAACGCCAATGTCCGTCTGGACAACATTTGTAGACACTAGACTTGGTCAATTGACCAATTCGCATGAAGCGACGACAGACGCCCAAGTGCGTGACGCAGCGAGGCTGCATTCGCGACGCGGGGCTAGACCGCGCGTCGATCCAACGGCGAGACGCGATATTTCGGAAGCTGCATTCCCCCCAAAACGCTGGGATCCGATTAATTGGTCAAATGACTCAGTCAAAAGAATTGATATCGGATCTGACGTTCCGAGAACGAATTTTTCACAAGGAGTCGAGCATGGACAGGCTGGCAAAGAAGAACGAGTGGTTCGCAAGAGCCGAAAAGGTCATCCCGGGCGGGATGTACGGTCACCAGAGCGTCAAGTATTTGACGGAAGACTTCCCGCTGTACTTTGCAAAAGCGAAAGGTACCCATCTCTGGGATGTCGACGGCAACAAGTACATCGACTATGTGTGTGGTTACGGCACGAATCTGTTCGGCTACGGGAACGAGCGGATCGAACAAGCCGCAGCCCTCCAGTTGCAGAAGATCGACACGGCCACGGGCCCCAGCGAGGTGATGGTTCAGCTTGCCGAGGCGCTCACTCAACAGGTCAGCCACGCCGACTGGGCGATGTTCTGCAAGAACGGCTCGGACGCCACTTCCATGGCCATGGTGATCTCGCGCGCTTATCGTGAGAAGCGCAAGATTCTTGTTGCGCGAGGCACGTACCATGGCGCGTCTCCGTGGAACGTGCCCTATACGACGGGGATTACCAAGGAGGACCGCGCTCACGTCGTCTACTTCGAGTACAACGACATCGAGAGTCTCAATGCCGCCGTCAAGAGCGTCGAAGGTGACGTAGCGGCGATCTACGCAACGCCCTTCCGGCACGAAGTACTCTACGATCAGTTCTTCCCGTCGATCGAGTACGCGAAGGAATGCCGTCGCCTCGCGGATGAGCAGGAAGCGCTTCTGGTCGTCGATGAGGTCCGCACGGGGCTGCGCCTGTCGCGTGATTGCTCATGGTCGGACTGGGGTGTGCACCCGGATCTCAGCTGCTGGGGCAAGGCCATCGGCGGCGGCTATGCGATCGCTGCCGTGCTCGGTTCGGACAAGGCACGAGAGGCGGCGACGAACATTTTCGTCACGGGCTCCTACTGGCTCTCGGCTGTGCCGATGGCCGCGGCCATCGAAACGCTGCGCCTGGTAAAAGAAACGGACTACCTCGAACACACCAAGCGGTTGGCGGACAAGCTGCGCGCCGGCATCGCCGAGCAAGCCGAGCGGCATGGCTTCGAACTCAAGCAGACCGGGCCGAGCGTCATGCCCCAGATGCTTTTCGCCGGTGACGACGAGCTCGTGTCGCGTGGCCGGGCGTGGACCTCGGAAGTCATTAAAAATGGCGCCTATCTCCACCCGTGGCACAACATGTTCTTCACGGCGAGCCACACGGACGAAGACATCGTGCGTACGCTCGAGGCGACCGAAGCGGCGTTTGGCGCGATCAAGCAGAAGGCGATTGCAGTGAGCCGCCTGGATATTCTGGACACCGTGCAGCGTTAGTGCCGGATGCTCTTGATCGGCGTGGGTTTTCCACGCCAATCCAGAGCGAGTTTTACAGCGTTTCAGATCCGTCCGGCCCCGGCCAAGGCACCAGCTGACGAGCGAATTCGGCTGGTGCCTCCTCTTTGAGAGAACAGCCGGAATAACGCTCGTTGTATGTCACTCAGGGGCCGCGCCTCGACGATCGCCTTGGCTCCATCCACCGTCTCGAACCAATGTCGGTTAAAGCATTCGTCGCGGAATGATCCATTGTTGCCCGACGTCCACGGCCGGCGGCTCTTTCGTGAATACATCCCGGATCTACCGCATCCGCCAACGCGATCGAACCAGGCTTCATGGGCACCAAGACGACCGATGCGATGCGGGAAACCGACTATGGCAAGGTGCTGATCGCGCTCATCCCGACGCGGCAGCCGGGCAAACCGGAAGGGCGAAACGACAGGTTCCTGCCGCGTGCGATCGATGGCGGTCGACGGCCCCCTATTCCTCGCTGTGCAAAGCGAGTCCTCTTCTGATGTTTCGCATACCAGATTCGAAGGAGGTTTGTGATGGCAGATACCGTAACGGCGCAGGCAATATCCGTCATTGGGCTCGGCGCAATGGGAGCGGCCCTGGCCAAGGCCTTGCTTGCCGCCAATCATCGCGTCACTGTCTGGAACCGCACGGCGAGCAAGTCCGTGGCGCTTGGCGAGGTTGGCGCGCGGGTCGCGCATTCAGTCGCGGAGGCGATCGATGCGAGCCAGGTCGTGGTCGTCTGCGTGCTCGATTATGGCGCGTCCGACTCGTTGCTGCGCTCTGCGGACGTCGCGGCCCGTCTCAAAGGCAAAACGATCATCCAGCTCACGACGGGCACACCGGAGGACGCGCGAGATACTTCGGAGTGGGCCACGGAACACGGCGTGGCTTACCTCGACGGCACCATCGGCTGCTACCCCAAGGATATCGGCACGCCGGATGGATCGATTCTCTATGCCGGCTCGCGCTCGACCTTCGACACCCTGCGACCTACCTTGGCGAGCCTGAGTGGACATGCGTTGTTCGTTGGAGAGGGATTCGCGAATGCCGCTATTCTCGACGGCGCTGTGGTGGGTTCGTATTCCCTGGGGGCCGCGCTCGGGTTTCTCTACGGCGCCGCCGTGTGCGACGCCGAAGGCATCTCCCTCGACACCTACTTGTCGCTTGCCTTGGCACGTCGTCCCTTCGTTGAGGATACGCTTCAGACGTGCGTACAGATGATCCAGAAAGGGAATTACTCAGGGTCGCAGGCCACCCTGGACAGTTGGGCCGCGGGTATCGGACAGCTTGTGGCGTTCAGCCAGGAAAGTGGCACGGACAGCCGCTACCCGCAAGAAGTACTGGCGCGACTCCAGCAGGCCGTCGCCATGGGCCACGGTCAACACGAGCTGGCCGCCATGTTTGAATGTTTCAGGAAGCCGCTCGCGGACCGGAGTTAGATACAACCCGACTCGTCTCCCGTTCCGCCATTAACGGACCTCTATTCACGTAGCAGGCTGACGCCAACGGAACGGGAGACGTCAGCTTGACGATCGGACGACCGAAGGCAGAACGGGGGCCGAGCGAAGGCCAAACTCGCCCCACGCCACCCGTACAAGCGAGGCGTGGGTTGCGAGATAGTCCTGGCGATCAAATGCCTCGCCCTCTACAGCGGGATAGCTCACGATCGAAGTAGCCATATCCGCTCTCTTGCATGAAGATCCAGGGGCATTCCGGCGGGGCGGGGCAATCACTGCGGATTTCGTTCCAGGCTGCCGAGGGCGAAACCTCGATTGCGGTTCATTGCCTTTTCCTGCGCGCGCTCCAACGCACAATAGGCGTAGTACAACGAAACAGACATGTAAGACCACGACAGCAAAGCGAAGATGTAAAAGATCATATGATCGCTGTCGCCGGGTATATGGTAGAAGTCGTAGGTGCTCGCAATAATCTGCGTGGACACCAGCGCCAGGATCACGCTCACGGCGTTACGCTTCTCTCCAGCGCTCAGCAACCGCTTGACCACGTACGCAAGGTAGACCGAGAACAACGACCACATCACCAGATAGAAATAGGGCTTGGGTTCGATCATGAAATCCGCTGTCCACACGACAGCGGTTGCCGCCAGTGCGCCCACCGCATAAGCGACATCAGAGACAACCGACGGCTTGTATCGATGCGTAACAGCCATCATGCCGACGATGGTGATGACCGGCACGCCGAAGCCTCTGGAAAATGCATCGCAGAACAGCGAGACACTGAGAAAGACGTGCTCGCCGGTCAATGCATTGATCATCAGATTCGATGCCGAGAACGTCGTAACCAGCCACTCGAACCCGAGGAGGCCGTTGCGTTTCCTGAGAAGCTTCACGCCATAGACGAGTGAAGTCGTGATCAACGCGAGGTCGGCAAGACAATAAAGATAAAATTTGAGTTCCATGACAGATTCCAGTGATCGTCAAGAATTTGAGTCGCCATCACGCTTGCCCACGCAATATCCAACCTTGCGCCACCTCTCGACCTGAGATGGCGCTACCGATACAGGCTGGTTTTGCGCTGGCATGTCAGGCGGCCGGCACCGCCCCGGCACCCGCAAGGGCCGGGGCGCGTTCGCACAGCAAGCTGATCGCTTCGCCTCACGCGTCACGCGATAGCTGCTTCGGAATGTCGCGACTTGAACTGCCGGATCGCCACGCTGGTCAGAAAGATCGGCACCACCAGCAACCCGACGGACAGCCAGCCGACCGCGCGCAAACCGGCCACGCTGAACACCGTGCCGGCAATCGCGGGGCCCACTGCCAGGCCAAGATTGATTGCCGACGCACAGGTCGCGGTGCTTCTCCCGCTGGAATCCATCTGTGAAAGTGCCCCCACCATATAAGGGGCAACCAGCGTCGCACCGGCACTGACGAGGGCCGTCGACACGAGAAACGCCCACCTGCCGCCCACGCAATACATGCCCAGGCTGCATGCGATCAACACCGCAAGCCCAAACGCGATCGGCTTGAACAAGCCAAAACGATCACCCAGCCAGGTCACCGCTACCCCCACCGGCAACTGGAAGGCCGCATTGACCATGAACAGCATGCCGAGTTGCTCTGCTTCGACGCCCCGGGTTGCAGCGACCTCGGCGGCGAATCCCATGAGCGCCGTTTGCGAAACGTAGATGAAAAATGCGCTGGCCAGAATCCCTCGGACGCCACTGGATTTGATGGCATCCTTCGCGACTTCTTCCTCGCTTGCGTTGACGGCAGGATGCATGAATGCGCCGAAAAACAGTGCCGCCACGACAACGGCGAGCTGGACGGCATCCACACCGATATTGCCCAACTTCACATTCACGATCGGTACGACGTACATCGCACAGGAAAATATGATGGCCATCGCCACAGCGACTTGAGCAGCGACCTTCTCCGGGTGCTTGACGTGTGAAATCACCCCGTACGCGCAAACACAGCTGACGCCCAAGGCGACGCCGAGAACCAGTTTCGCGGCCACGAATACATAAAAATTATTTGAAAACATCGCGCACGTCGACAGAACGGCAAGCGCTGCTGCACCAAGCGCGCCCGTTCTCTTGTTCAACGTCGCCATGTGACGACCGAAAATGATGATGGAAAGCGACAGACAGAGAAGTACCGCGGATGCGAGCCATCCGGCGGTGCTTTCGGACAGCCCGAACCGCGCCATCGATTCTTCGATGTTGAATGGAAGCAGGTACGTTGGAGTCCAGACCACCGCCCCTGTATAAAGCAGGGCGATTTTTCGGATTCCCTTGATTTCGTAATTCACGATCGACTCCTTGTCGTTTGCACGCATGCGAGATCGCGACGAGGCATCGAATCGCCCTCTTGCTCGCATCCATACTGGCACTGTTTCGAAGACTGCTTCATCCAACCGAAAAATCGCAATTTCAAAATGGCTCGCTCGTCACCGACCTGACGTATCCCGTCGATCGACTACGATGCCGTCAGGTGATGGAATCGCCCGATTTCCACGTGAAAACCGGGCCGCGATCCATCACACATCCCGTCCGTTAATCGAAATGCCCGACCTCGAGGAAGTCCTTCATTTTCAGCAGGTCGTTCGGATCCGACATTTGACCGTTACGCTCGACAAAGCCGGCAAAGGTCGTGCCGTACGTCCAGCCGAGCAAGCGCTGCAGCTCTTCCGGGTAGCGCTTCACGCGTTCAATGGGCAACGTGAGGTACTGGTTTTCTTCCTGCCGGAGAATGGCCAGGTCAAACGACATCGTCAGGCCGGTTCTCGGTGCGTCGCTGGTGTTCTGCCCGCCGCCGTGATAAGTGGAGCCGATGAAGAACAGCGCATCGCCGGCGGACATGACCGCGGGAATGGCTTCCTCCTGCTTGGGCATACGCTCGTCGTCCCACTTGTGGCTCCCCGGAATGACGACCGTGGCACCGTTTGCCTCCGTGAAGTCGGATACCGCCACCATCACCTGGAACCGGGCCTCACGCCCATAGCTCGGGTGCCGCCAGAGCCATACGGAGTCGTCGCGATGCAACGGCTGCTGGCCTTGGCCCGGTCGAATCTGAATGGCTTGCGTCACCCCCACCTGGATATCCGGAGCGATATCGATCTGGTTTTCGCCGCTCCAGATCTTGATCGGCGTCTGCAGAATGCTGCGCGCCGCGCCCAGGTAGAGCGGATGCAACGCAACCTCGGCCATCCAGTCGGTACGCGCGAAGAGGCGTGAGACGCGACGCGTCTGTGTACCGGCGAAGTAGTCGTCTACGCCATTCGGAGCGGTCTCGAGCGTGTCGAAGAGCGTACGCTGGATCCGCGCGAGCAGGTCGGAACCGAGAAAGTTCTTGACGATCGCGCCACCGTCCTGCCGAACCGCGTTCGCAAGATCTTCAGGAGTGCTATTACTTGAAAGGCGTTGCAATGACATGGTGATTCCTCCAACAGGTTGTCAATGATTGAAAAGTGCCGCGTATCCTCGGTCACCACTGCCTTCCGCAATGGATGACAGGATCCGCTCGCGGAGTGCCTTCAGAATTCGGGGCGGCTGACCGATATCTTCCTGCGCCTGCTGGAACAGCCCGGTCGCTCGCGCGTAGATGTCCAGGTCTGCGCCCCTTGGTTGATAGTCTGACGCCGCCACGGATTCGAACAGGCCTTCGATGAAGTGAGTCTGACCGGCGATGTAAGTTGGGATCAGGTCGCGAATCTCGTCGATCGAAATGCCCGAATTCACCACGAATCTGAGACCTTCCAGGAAGGCTGCACCAGCACCAAACACGAAGGTGCCCGTCAAGCCGGCATCGAGCACGTTCGGCACGTCAGGTCTTGCACTGACGTAGGTGGATTGCGGCGCAATCTTTCGAAGCAGGGGCTCAACTTCGTTCCAGATCTTCTCGTCGGCACCCAAAAGGATGACGGCGCTCTCGCGGCCGATATCGGGCGGGAAGCACTGGATTGTTCCGCTGATGAATTTTGCGCCGGCGCCGCTCACGATCTGATCCAGCTTCTGGACCTCGGACGGCCGCCCCGTGGTCAGATTGACCACCGTTTTCCCTTTCAGGCGCTCGCCGAGCGCCTCGAAGTCTGCCGCGAGGTCAATCGGTGTTGCCGTCACGACGACGATGACGTCCGCCTGATCGCAAGCTGCCATGGCACTATCGGCAACGTGTGCGCCGAGCTCACGGATGCGCCGCGCCTTCTCCGCTTTTCTGTTCCAGACGACGACCTGCTCGCCATCCTCAATCAGGGAGGTGGCAATTGCAGATCCCATCGCCCCCAGGCCCAAGACAGCAATCAATTTGCTCATTCGCATTCCCTATCGTTGTCGTTGACCACATCACCAAGAGATATCCATCGCTCAAACCAACACACCAAATCACCCGACTTGGTCATATGACTACGTAGCAAAGCACATACCACCCGGATCCAGGCGTTTGCCTCCCCTGCATTGCGGCTGACACGCCCGGTGGCGAGACCCATGCCCCGAGGCTGGGAATCAGCCGCACCAAGTGATGCTCACAGTCACGTTTGCGGTGCAGACAAGCTGACTTGATCAAATGACCATGTAGCTACAGGCACGAATCTTATGCCTCGACAGGACATTTGGAATACGGAGTTTCCATTAGCCACCTCATGAGAGCACCGTACCAACCAACGCAGTGGCGCCCGTCCACGACACGCATGGGTGCTTTCTCGTGCACGCACGTCGGCCGCCGTATCTGCGCATCTCCGGGAACACATCATCGAAGCAGGAACGCAAGCACCGCTCGACAAACGGAGCGCCGCTTGATGAGGCGGGCCGATGCGTGATGAATGAGTGCGCCCCGTGATTCCCGAAGCATGCTGCCGAATCGCATCGGCATCGTGAAGTTTGACTGGCACCACGACGCACCGGCGCAGCGATCACGCCTCGCACATACCTGCGAACGGCATTTTTCGGGCCGCCATAGCGGCGCAACATCCGTGCAGGACAATGTCTTGCGTTGCTGTCGAAATGCCGTCCATCGTCATGCTAATATCCGAGGATTCGACTACCCTGCACGGGTAGCACCTTTGGACGAAGACATAAAACGGAGCTCTGGCCTATGCAGAGAGTACGGGCTGAAGTCCGCCGCCAGGACCTCGTAGCGGCGACTGTCGCGGTGATTGCAGAGCACGGTGTGAAGGGTGCCACGACCCGTCGCATCGCCGAGGCTGCAGGATGCCCACTGGCTTCCCTGCACTATGTCTTTCATTCAAAGGACGAGCTGTTATTCGCGGTCTACGAGTCCTTGATCGACTTGATCCGCTCGGATAGCCCGGAGGCGCCGGAGCACGGCACCCTGTCGGATCTGGCGGAGTTCAACCTGCGCTCCGTGATGGCCTGGTTCGAAGCAAACCCGACCTACGCGAAGACCCAGTCGGAATTGTTTACCTGGGCACTCAGACATCAGCCCGACGTGGCCATTGGCGCCTTTCGCATCTCCCTGGAAGGCGCCCGCGGCAACCTGTCCTCCGCCGAGCCTCGTGCTGACGCCAAGGCGCTGGATGCCATCGCACGGCTGACCATTATCCTGATCGACGGGCTGCTTTTCTCGTGGTTTGCCCAGGAAGACCCGAAACGTCTGGCGGCTGATGTGGACCACGCCAGCAAGATGCTGGCCTCCTATGCGGCGACGCTTTCGGAAGCTCGCCCTGCCGCCAAGACCGCTCGCAAGTCGGTACGGAAGCAGTAAGTTTCGCCACCTGCCCCGAGGCACCGGCTCCCCCGGTGCCTTCGCAGCGGCAGCGTCGCATCGCCTCTTCAAGAGGACCTCACGGCTCGCGGCGCATGACGTCTCCAACTTCGTCCCATGCGCGGCCCTGCTCGCCAGCGCTGCTCAACGGTGCTTTCAGGAACCATCGTTCGCGCCCGACCTCGACTCGGGCGACACAACGTAACGGGCACCGCCGAAACGCCACACAGGCTGCGACCTGGCATCCCGTTTCCATTCCCATGGAGACCTGACACTCCCGGCACGCAACCCTCGGTCTTAAGGTGCAGCGCTCACGGGTTTACCTCCATCGACAGCACACCTCTGTCTGCTTAACGTTGACCGATCATTTGATCAAGTCACACGATCATATTCCCCGGAATCGACTCGATCAAGTGAACTGGATAGTCGGGGCACCCGTGGCCCGGCCTGTCCATGGACAAACTTTCAAGAAGCCGACATAATTCACGAGCGTTATGGTCACTTGACCATGTATCACGAAGAAAAAGGGTTTTCGGGTACCGGAGTTTACCAATGACAAGAGTTCGCGCTGCGTTGCGGCGACAGGATTTTGTTGACGCCGCCGTTGAGGTGATCGCCGCGCACGGCGTCGCTGGAGCCACCACGCGGCGAATCGCCGAAGCCGCAGGCTGCCCTCTGGCATCGCTGCACTATGTATTCCATACCAAGGACGATCTGTTCGACGCGGTTTACGAATCCCTGTTTGATCTGCTCGCGACGAATGCCCCCGCCAATACTGAATTCCAGTCTTTCGGCGAACTCGCCGGATGGCAGCTGCGCAAGATGGTCGAATGGCTCGTGCAGCATCCCTCCTACGCTCGGGCACAGTCCGAACTGATCCAGTGGGCAGAGCGTCATCGCCCCGATTTCGCGTTGAAAACCTATGCGCAGACTATCGAGCGTACGATCGCTTACTTCGACAAGTGCGCGCCACAAGTCAACCATGACATGATTGAACCCGTCGCCAGAATGAGCATCATCCTGATCGACGGATTGCTGAACAGCTGGCACGCGGACACGAATATCCGCCAGCTCAGGGCGAACCTGGATAACGCAAGTTCAGCTTTGGAAGCGTTTGCCACCTCCGTCTCGAATTCGACGGTACAGATTTGAAAATCGATGCGGCGCGCCATTGCGCCAAAAGCCGGCAACCTCCCCGAGCCCATGCAATGCATGCTCGCTCAGCAACCCGCCCCATGCGAGGCTTCGCTCTTGTCATCGTTCCGTAGATGAACGACCACATACTGCCGGGCACCCACCCGAGATGGGCGCCCGGCGTCGCTTCCAGCTAGCTGGCGGCACCCGGCGCCGCACCGAACATGGATTTCGTCTCCAGGAACTCCTCGATACCGGCGTAGCCCCACTCTCGGCCATTGCCGGACTGCTTGTACCCACCGAACGGTGCCGCGATATCGACGGCCGCACCGTTCAAATGCACCATCCCGGTCCGCAATCTTCTTGCGACACGCTCCGCCTGTTCGATCGAGTCTCCATAGACGTAGCCGGACAAGCCGTACGGCGAGTCGTTGGCGATGGCGACGGCGTCTGATTCGTCCTGATACGGGATGATCACCAGGACGGGGCCGAAAATCTCCTCGGTTGCGATCTTCATGCGATTGTTCACGCGGCTGAAGACCGTCGGCTTGACGTAGTAGCCTCGTTCAAGCCCGGGAGGATTGCCCAGCCCGCCCGACAGGAGCACTGCGCCCTCGTCGAGGCCAACCCGGATCATGTCCTGCACCTTTTGATGCTGGCGCTGGTTCGCCATCGGCCCCATGGTGGTACCGGGATCGCGCGGATCGCCGACGACGACCTGCCCACACGCAGCGGCAGCAATCTTTTCCGCTTCTTCGAGCCGGTGCGCCGGCACCAGCATTCGCGATGGCGCGGTGCATGTCTGACCGGAATTGGCCATCATCTGCAGCACCCCATGCGTGACGCCTTGCTGAAAGTTTTCGCTATCGAGAATGATGTTCGCCGATTTTCCGCCCAGTTCCAGCGTCACCCGCTTGATCGTCGTCGCTGCCGCCTGAGCAACCTCTACCCCGGCGCTCGTCGAACCCGTCAGCGATACCATGTCGATCAGCGGGCTGGCAGCAATTGCCCTTCCCAGGCGCTGCCCGGCGCCCTGTACGAGATTGAATACACCAGGAGGGACGCCAGCCTTCTCAAGAATCTCGGCGAGAACAATGGCCGAGTACGGCGCATTCTGACTGGGCTTCAACACGATCGTGCAACCCGCCACCAGTGCCGGCGCGACCTTGCACATGACCTGGTTCATCGGCCAGTTCCAGGGCGTGATCAACCCGCACACCCCAACCGGCTCCTTCACGATCCGCGACGTGCCCTGGGTTCGCTCGAACGGGTACTGCCTTGCAACTTCCAGGGTCGTATGGAGGTGCCAGAGCCCCAGCGCCGCCTGAAGCGGACGGGAAATGGCATCCATCGGCGCGCCCATCTCGAGCGTGATGGCGTCCGCCATGTCCTGCAACCGCTCGGTGTATGCACCGATCACGCGCTCGAGCATCTTGAGCCGCTCAACCAGCGGCGTATTCGAGAATGCGGCGAAGGCTTCGCTCGCCGCCTTCGCCGCCAGATTCACATCCGCTTCGTCAGAGAACAGCAACACCCCGGAGACTTCGCCAGTCGCCGGATTGATGATCTCGTGCTCAACACCACCGTTCGCCGGCTCCACCCATCGCCCGCCGATGAACGCGCGGCGGAGATGATCTGCTTCAAAAATCGGCATCAGCTCGCTCCATGTCAGTTGGTCTCGAGGGCGAGTCTTCAGCCGCGGAATCGCCCTGGAAGATCCATACTATCGCCTTTTTTGATCATTTGGCCAAGTCACGTGACTCAGTAATAATCAGTATTGCCACCGGCACTTCAAAGTAAGACGCTCCAGGAAACGAATCGCAATGCTGTTGCAGAAAAGGTCTGCACTGCGTGCCACCGAACAGCAATGAAGACCGGGCCACAACGCGACTTCCCGTGATGCTCGCGACGCGACGGGCCACTTTTCCCGGACCGATCGGATGCATCTGGCGGCGCGAACGTTCGGCAATCAGTGGACGGCGATGACAGGTCTGCTCGCCGTCCGCGTACTCAAACGGGCATCACAGAGGGTTAACCTTCATCGACAAGGAATTTTTCGAGCAATATTTTTCTACTACACGGTCATTTGATCCAGTCACGTGACAGAATTCACGCCGGATAGCCAGGAAGTAAGCAATCCGCAAAGTAGCGCACCGCGATCCGGACGCTTTTTGACGTCACCGTCGAACGACAACTCTCCTTCAGGAGCGAAAGGTAATTACCATGGCAATCATTCAAGTCCAGCAGATCATGCATGAGAACCCGCTGCATGCTCGCGCTCCGCATGAACCCCGCTACGAAGATGGCAGTGCTTTCTGCGACGGCAACTATGTGCCCATCACCGAAGCGACCGTCCCGCTGGTCGACGCGGGATTCCTGCACGCCGACGCGGCCTACGATGTCGTCACCGTCTCGCGAGGCAACTTCTTCCGGCTCGACGATCACCTCAGCCGCATGGAAGAGTCGTCGGCCAAGTTCTTCCTCGAGAATCCGTTCAATCGCGAGCAGGTCAAGGAGATTCTCCACAACCTCGTGCGAAACGCCGGCCTGAAGGACGCGTACGTCTGGTGGTGCGTCACCCGCGGCCCGCTGAGCGTCGATCGCCGCGACCGCAGCGCAATGAAGAACGCGATGTTTGCCTTCGCCGTGCCGTTCTTCTTCCAGGCGGACGACGAGGTCCGCACGCGCGGCTCGAACCTGCTGATCAGCAAGCGGTACAACCGGATTTCCGCGAAGGCAGTCGATCCCACGGCCAAGAACTTCCACTGGATGGACATGAAGCTCGCGCTCTTCGAAGCCATGACGCAGGAAAAGGACTGGGCGATTCTCGTCGATGAAGACGACAACCTCACCGAAGCAGCCGGTGCGAACGTGTTTTTCATCAAGAACGGAGAGCTCCATACCCCCGCCGAAGGCTGCCTGCTCGGCATCACGCGCCAGAGCGTCTTCGATATCGCCACCGAGCTCGGCATCAAGGTGAACATCGGCAAGTACACCGCGACCCAGCTGCGCCAGGCCGACGAAGCGTTCACCTCGTCGTCGGCAGGCGGGATCATGCCGATCAGCTCCGTCGACGACCAGCCGCTTGGCAACCGCAACGGCCCCGGCCCGATCTCCGAAAAGATTCACAACCTCTATTGGGAGAAACGCTGGGCAGGATGGCACGCGCAGCCGGCTGAATACTTCTCGTCGGTCCCCGCATAAGCCGGACCTCACTCAAAAGCGGCGCGCGTATGGAGTCGGTCCGGCTTCGTCGAGTGCCCAGTAGCTTCATGTATTAGAAAGCCGTCCGGCACGCCACCAGCGTGCCGGGCAATACGAACGCCAGCGTAACGACGATGACCTGGCATTCGTCGATTCAAGAAAACAACATCAATAACGCACCTTCATTCATTTCGCATAGCTAACAAACGGACAGAACTTCCAGACCGTTCATCCGCATTCGCTCATGCACAACCCTTTGGCGGGCGCACGTTACCTGGTCAAGGTCAAGGAGATAGCCGTGGTCAAGACTCATGCTTTCAAGAAATCTGCTTCGCTCATCCGATCGGCAGCGAAATTGTCCGTCATCGCTTCCGCGGTCGCGATGACTTTGACCGGTGCGCTGGCGGAAGGTACGGATTCGGCTCATACGCCGTCGGGCGCCGAAGTCGCCGGCGCCGCGAGCGGGATTCCCGCATGGACGCCCGTCGGTAACGTCGGGGCGGGCTGGACTTACGGCAAGCGCCGCGCGGACTTCTTCAAATACAAGGCCGACAAGCCCTTGTACACGATCGACGCCAGCAATGTCGACAAATACGCGGACAAGCTCAACCCGGGTCAAATTGCGCTGCTGAAGAACCTGAAGGGCTTCACGATGCCGGTCTATCCGTCCCGGCGCACGTGTGGCGTCCCCGATTTCGTCGCGGAGAATACGAAGAACAACGTGGGCTTCGCCAAGATGTCTGCGGACGGATCGGAACTCGCCGATGCCCATCTCCCGGGCTACCCCTTCCCCGCACCCAAGACCGGCGCGGAGGTGATGTGGAACGCGAAGCTGCACTACCGAGGCGCCGGCGTCGAGATGCGCGACATCATCACCGTCGTCTCACCGCGCAAGGGCTCGTCCGACTGGATCAAGAACGTTTCCGACGCGTGGATCTACCAGCCGTGGGGTGACAAAGCCGGCACGACGTTCGAGAAGGTCAATCAGATCGAAGGCAACGCCTATTACGCCTACAAGTCCCCGGCGGCCATTGCGGGCCAGGCCGCGATCTTTACGACCTACGCCGGCAAGCCGACCGAAGTCTTCTACTACTTCCCGGGGCAGCGCCGCACCCGCCGCATGCCGTCGTACGCCTACGATGCCCCCCAGATTGGATTCGACAACCAGTACAACATGGATGAAGCGCTGGTCTTCTCCGGACAGACCGACCGCTTCTCCTGGAAGTTGCTGGGCAAAAAGGAAATGATCGTTACCTATAACGACCTGGGCATGTACGACTTCTCGGACAAATTCGAAGGCGCGTATGGCCCCGACTTCGTGAATCCGTCGAAGCGCCGCTACGAACTGCATCGCGTGTGGGTCGTGGAAGCCACGGTCAAGCAGGGGATGCGCCATACGGCTCCCAAGCGCTTGTTCTACGTCGATGAAGACAGCTGGAGCTACCTCGGCGCGGTGGACTACGACGCACAGGGCAACATCTCGAAGGTCCGCGAGGGTTACATCATTCCGGTGTATGAGACGGGCAGCTGCGACACGCTTGCATTCGCTCAATACAACCTCGTCGATGGCCGGTACCTCGTCGACGGTTCGATGCTCGCGGCCGGACGGGACGCGAAGTGGTCGGTCGACTCGTCGGCGGACCAACACTACAAGCCGAGCTTCTACAACGCCGATAATCTCCGTGCGTTGAGCGAGCGTTGACAGGTGCCGAAACCAAATGGCTACCACCTCCTCATTTCAGCCCCGATCCAGTGTGGCTTTCGTGCGCGCGGCGATCTCGGCGCTTGTCGCCCTCGGGTGCGGCAGCGCGCACGCCTTCACCTTCACGATCGGGAATGTCGAAGGTAGTTTCGACTCGACGGTGTCGGCGGGCGTCGGGATTCGAACCGCCTCGCCCAGCAGCAACCTCGTATCGCCGACCTACAACCAGGCTACCGGTGCGCAGACCGGTGGCGGCCGACTCGGTCAATTGAGTGGCCTCTCCGATCAGGGCGACATCAACTACGGCAAGGGAGATCCGTTCACGAGCTATCTCAAGGGCAGCCACGAGCTGCTCCTGAAGATGCCGTCCCAGGGGCTGACGTTCATGGCACGTGGCACCTGGCAATACGACTACTCGGGTACCCACACGACAGGTGCATCCAGCGGACAGGACCTTTTCTACAACCCTTCGCCGAACCTGAGCGGCGGGCTCACGTCCGACGCCCAGAAAAACATCCGCTTCAAGCCGCGCTTGCTGGACCTGTGGGTGAGCAAGCAGTTCAACGTAGGCGACCAGATTGCACGCATCCGTGTGGGTAATCAGGTCGTCAGTTGGGGCGAAAGTATCTGGGAAGTCGGGGGGGTCAATGCAACGAACGCGATCGACGTGAATCGCGCCTCGCAACCAGGCGCGCAGGTCAAGGAATTCATCCTGCCCGCACCGATACTGAGTGTCGCGTCTGGCGTGGGCCACGGCGTGAACGTCGAAGGGTACATCCAAAGCAACTGGAATCAGAATTACCTTCCGCCGGTTGGCAGCTATTGGTCCAATCAGATCGTGGGACCCGGCAACAACGCGTATGGCGTCGCGACCATCCATCCGAAAAACGGCGGGCAGTATGGTTTTTCCATTCGCTACCAGCCGGCGGGCACGGACCTGAATCTCGGTTTCTACACGATCGCGTACCACGACAAGTTCCCGCAAGTCTCGCTGAGTTCAACGGGTGGGACCGTCTTCAGATTTCCGGAAGACCGTCACATGATCGGTGTCAGCGCCAACTTCCCCGTAGGCGACTGGGCAATCGGCACCGAGCTCTCGTACCGCCCGCGCGATGCCGTTCCGCTGAATCCGGCCAGCGGATGCGTCGCGCAAGGCGGAAACTGCTGGGTCGACGAGAAGCGATTCCAGTGGCACCTGACTACCCTCTACTCGCTCCAGCCGGGCAATTCCGGCGCGTTCCTCAAGCTGCTCGGCGCGCAGACCGCCACGCTGACGACCGAGACGGTGATCATCGGTTATCCCGGGCTTCACAAGAGCTATGGCGGGTCGCCGATCTCTCCGGGTGCGCTTCTGTGGGGGAATGAGTTCAATGATCTGTTCGCGACCGGCGCACTCAACTCGCCGGGTAGTGCACAGGGGACGAAATACTCCGGCGGGATCGACGTCGATTTCAACTGGGTTTATGACGGCACCGTCATTCCCGGGTGGCAGGTCAATCCGGGGATATACGTCCGCTACGGCCTGTTCGGCAATACGCCGGACGTGAATGCCCAGTTCATGCGCGGCGTGACGGCCATGAACCTGTATGTGAATTTCATACAGAACCCGGCGAACTGGCAGGTCGCTTTGAACTACACCCGCTTCATGGGCCCGACCAACCCTCTGGCCAACCCGCTACGTGACAGGGACTTCGTGGCAATCGTCGCATCTCGAAATTTCTGAGGTCAATATGAATCAAACGCCTGTTTCCGACGCAGCCCGACCCAGCAAGCTGCTAAGAATTCTTCATTCGCTGGAAAACACGCTGTTCGGTCACAGGCGTCTCGTTCTGGGACTTCTGGTTATCTTCACGGTCGTCATGGCCTGCTTCGCGGTCAAGCTCCGCATGGATGCGGGGTTTGAGAAACAGCTTCCGCTTGGCCACGAATATACCCAGACATTCAATGAGTATCGCGGCGATCTGCTCGGCGCCAATCGCTTGATCGTCGTCGTCAAGGCCCGCAAGGGCAGCATCTGGACGCCCGCCGCGTTGAAGCGCCTGTATGACGTCACCCAGGCGGTCACGTTTCTGCCGAATGTGTCTCGCAGCAGCGTTCAATCACTCTGGACTCCGAATTCATTCGTCAACGAGATTACCGAAGACGGATTCCGGGCCGACCCGCTCATTCCCGGCACCGTGACGCCCGATCAGCTCGACAGCAACACGGTCGGTGCCATTTCGCGCTCGACCGCCCAGGGTGGTTTCGTCGGCAGTCTCGTGTCTCGCGACCAGAGCAGTGCCATGGTCACCGCCGACCTCAACGAGCTGGATGCGAAAGGCGAACGGGTCGACTACGTGGCATTCGATCAGGCGCTCGAATCGCAACTGCGATCCAAGTTCGAGGATTCGAACTATGAGATCCAGATCATCGGCTTCGCGAAACAGATCGGCGATATCGCCAACGGCGCGTCATCCGTCCTGAAGTTCTGCGCGATCGCCCTGCTCCTGACCGCGTTGGCTGTCTACTGGTATTGCCGCTCCGTCCGCCTGACGATTCTGCCGCTGACGTGTTCGCTACTCTCGCTCGTCTGGCAGTTTGGTACGCTGCACCTCCTCGGCTACGGGCTCGACCCGTTGGGCGTGCTGGTTCCGTTCCTGGTGTTCGCGATCGGCGTTTCGCACGGCGTCCAGCAGATCAATTTCATCGTGCGTGAAATCTCTCACGGGAAGTCGGTGGAGCAAGCCGCGCGATCCAGCTTCAGCGGGCTCCTGATTCCCGGGACGCTTGCCCTGGTGACCGCTTTCGTTTCGTTCGTCACGCTGATCCTGATTCCGATTCCGATGGTCCGCGAGCTCGCGATCACCGCTTCGCTCGGCGTGGCATACAAGATCGTCACGAACCTGGTGATGCTTCCGTTGGCGGCGTCCTTGCTCAAGGTCGACGGCAATTATGCAAAGAATGCCGAGCTGCATGCCGCTCGTCGTGGCCGTGTGCTCCGCGTTCTCGCCAAAGTCGCCATTCCGCGCAATGCCGCGATCATCCTGCTGGCGGCCGTCGTGGTGTTCTGCGTGGCGGCCTGGGAAAGCCGGGATCGCGTCGTCGGCACGCTGCAGGCCGGCGCCCCCGAGCTTCGTGCCGATGCCCGGTTCAACAAGGATTCGGTGTCCATTGCGTCGAGCTACGACGTCGGCCTGGACTGGATTTCCATCGTCTTCGAAGCGCCTCCCCAGTCTTGCAACAACGTGGAAGTCGGCGCCTATCAGGATCGCTTCGTCTGGTCGATGCGCGCCGTTCCCGGCGTACTGTCGGTCGTTTCGTTCTCGTCGTTGCTGCGGCAATACAACGAAGGCTACAACGAAGGGAATCCCAAGATGTCGGCGATCCCCATCGATCCCGACAACTATTCGTCGCTGGCCGGCGAGGTGGCCCGCACGCCCGGCGTCATGCGCAAGGACTGCAGCATGACCGCGGTGAACATCTATCTGGCGGACCACAAGGCGACCACGATCACCCAGGTGATCAACGCCGCGAAGCACTTCCGCGATACGAACAAACTGCCTGGCGTGAAGATCCGGCTCGCGTCCGGAAACGCCGGCGTGCTGGCCGCGGTCAACGACGAAATCGAGCGCAGCGAACTGCCGATGATGCTTTACGTCTATACGACGATCGTGTTGCTCGTCCTCGTCACGTACCGTGACCTGCGCGCCGTCCTCGCATGCTGCCTGCCGCTGACGATCGGCACGTTCATCGGGTATTGGTTCATGAAGGAGCTGCAGATCGGCCTGACCGTCGCCACATTACCCGTGATGGTGCTGGCAGTGGGCATCGGTGTCGACTATGCGTTCTACATCTACAACCGCCTGCAGCTGCATCTCGCGAATGGCGTGGGCATCGTCAAGGCGCTCGAACAATCGATCCTCGAGATCGGGACGGCCACCATCTTTACGGCGATCACGCTCGCGATCGGCGTCGCCACCTGGTCATTCTCCGAGCTCAAGTTCCAGGCTGATATGGGCAAGCTCCTGGCATTCATGTTCATCGTCAACATGGTCATGGCCATGACGGTTCTGCCCGCCTTCGCCGTCTGGCTCGAGCGCATCTTCCCGCGGCGTCGGCCCGCGCGCGCACCCGGCCTGCTCGCACATTGAAGAAGAAGAGGATTCCATGACCCTATATCACAAGGTTCGCTCCATTTCGGCGGGTACCTTCGTCCTTGGAGCGTTGCTGGGCGGCATGCAAAGCGCGGTAGCCGCACCGGAACTCAGGCCCGTTCCGGCCGTCCAGTCCAGCATTGCGACCCAGTCGCCCGTGCTGGATGCCACGTGGGCTGGCCAGCGGGTGGTCAGCGTCGGGGCGAACGGCATCATTCTTCTGTCCGATAACCGCGGTGCGACGTATCGTCAGGCCAAGGCCGTGCCCGTGAGCTCGACGCTGACGTCCGTCAGTTTCATCGACGCCAGGACAGGGTGGGCAGTCGGCCACTGGGGCGCGATCCTGAAGACGACCGACGGCGGCGAGACGTGGGAGATTCAACGTCTCGCGACGACCGAGGATCGCCCGCTGTTCGGCGTTCACTTCATCGATGCCAACCACGGCGTGGCCGTCGGACTCTGGTCGCTCATCCTGGTCACCGATGATGGCGGCAAGACCTGGACAAAAAGAGAAGCCGTTCTTCCGAACGGCAAGAAGTCGGACCTGAATCTGTTCGGTCTTTTTTCGAACAGCAATGGCGAGATCTTTGCTACGGCCGAGAAAGGGCAACTCTTTATATCCAAGGACAAGGGCAACACCTGGGAGAGCGTGGACACCGGTTACAAGGGGTCGTTCTGGTGCGGCGTGGCACTGCCCAACGGTGTGCTGCTGGTCGGCGGGCTGCGCGGCACGTTGATGCGAAGCGACGACAACGGCCATACCTGGTCACGCGCGACGCTCGATACCAAGAATTCGATCACCTCGCTTGCGTCCAGAGGCTCCACGGTATTGGCGGTCGGTGTCGACGGGTTACAGGCTCGGAGCACCGACGATGGAAAGACGTTCCAGCGCGTGCACACCGAAACCGGCACGACGTATACCGCGGCCCTCCCCTCGCTTGACGACAAGTGGCTGATTTTTTCTCGCGACGGGGTCGTCGCAAAGTAAGCGTCCGATGTTTGATTAACGCAGCGGGCCGTGATCGTGACGCGCGGCTCGCTGCTTCGAAGCCTTCCAGACCCGAGACGGATTCGAGGTTGTACGGCTCGACAGCACGATCGACACCCTCCTGTCAGCCGGGTTTTCTCAGGTGATAGCCGACGCCGTGCACGCTTTCCAGGATGCCCGACGCCCCTGCGGCCACCAGCTTTCTCCGTAGCCGGGTCATGTGGCTGTCGACGGTGCGTGGGGATGTACTCACGTCTGACATGCACGCATTGAGCAATTCGATGCGCGTAAAGGCACGATTCGGCAGCCTGGCCATGTGAGCCAGCAGGCGGAATTCGACGAGTGTCACGGATACCGGCGTTTCACCGGAGCACGTCCGCACGCACACCCTATAGCTTTCCGTATCGACTTCGAGCGCGCCCACCCGGAGACGACGTTCAGGTGCGAGCGCACCGGAGCGGCGCAGCATCGTGAGCAATCGCGCGACGACCACATCCGGGTTGAACGGCCTGACGATGTAGTCGTCAGCGCCGGCGTGCAGTGCGCGCAACCGCTCCCTGTCCAGATCACACGCCGAAACGACAACGATGGGGGTATCGCTTTGTCGTCGAAGCCTGGCCAGCATTTCCAGGGTATCCGCGCGCAGTTCACGGACGTCGAGAATGACCAGATCAGGCTTCAGGTTCAGTTGCGTGGCAAGCACGGTCTGGGAGGTGTTGGTCTGAAAGGTGCGAAACCCGTTGCGAGTCAGGCAGGTATCGAGCGTTGACGACATTTCCGGTGCGTCGTCCGCGATGAGTATGAGCGAGTGCATGATTGAATTTCCGAGTCGTCGCCTTGTGTGCGCGTGAACACCTTCCGGACAGCGTTCGACGCCGGATGGGGTCCAGGTTCACTGGCACGAACTGGCACGAATCGACGAGTTGAAAGCGGCGTTCGGCATGACGCACGCCGAAGCCATCGGGATAGAGGTTGGGGGAGAATATTTCCTGCACCCGGACAAGGCCGGACGCCGAGCGGGATCGATCGGCCGATTGGTTCGCTTGTTGCTGCGGCTCATCTCAGCAAGGCACGCACCGGTCTTCGTCCGGTGGTTGACGCATACAGGTCGCCACCCGGCAGCCCGGCCGCAGGTGACGACATCGCTGGCCTCGTGCTTGCTCTGCCCGCCAAGGAGCAAAGGTGCGCTCATGATCGGCGGTTGGCCGCATCACCCGACCTCACCGCTCGGGCGCCCGACACCAAACAGCTCACGATGCCCGGGGAGCATCCGGTTATGCGTCAACCGGCCAGCTGGCCCCAGGCTTCCGGCAGCGGACGTCGCGGCGCATATCGTGCTCGCAACGTCCCGGTACGGTTGAGGCGCCTACGCTGACGAGTACCAGCACGTGAAGCGGCCCGCTAAACCGCAATTCCGGCTTTCACGCCGGCGTCGCAGCCGGGAATCGCGAGATCCGCCGAATCAGGTCAGAGGCTTTCTCACCGATCATGATCGTTGGCGCGTTCGTGTTTGCACCCACCAGCGTCGGCATGATGGAGGCATCGACCACACGCAAGCCTTCCGTTCCCCGTACGCGCAACTGAGCGTCAACGACGGCGAGCGCGTCGTTCCCCATGCGGCACGTTCCTACCGGGTGGTACACGGTGTCGGTCCGCTCGCGCAGCAACGCACGAATGTCTTCGTCCGATCGCGACCGGGACTCGAGCAGATCCTCCGTCACGAACTCGGACATCGCCGGCGCCGCCATCAACCGCCGGGTCAGCTTGTATCCGTCGACCAGAACCTCGAGATCATCCGCGTGCTCGAGGAATGCCGGGTCGATCAACGGCGCATCAAGGGGATCCGCGCTTCGCAACTTGACCGATCCACGGCTTTTCGGCCTCAACAGGCACACGTGACAGGAAATGCCATGTCCGAGCTGCACCTTCCTGCCATGATCGTTGACGGGGCCCACGACGAAGTGCATCTGAACGTCCGGTCGTTCCAGATGGGGACGCGTCTTCAGGAAGGCGCCGCCTTCGGCAAAGTTGGTGGTCATCGTGCCGTCGCGCGAAGCCCGGTATTGCCGGATATCGCGCAACGTCTTGATCCCGCCGCGTAACGATACCCCCAGCGCATCCAGGCTGTTCGTCTTGTAGCTGACCACGAAGTCCGGGTGATCCTGCAGGTTCTCCCCCACGCCCGGGAGATCGGCGACGACCTTGATCCCGTGACGCTCGAGTTCGTCCTTCGGCCCGACGCCGGACAACATCAGCAACTGAGGCGATTGAAACGCTCCCGCGGAAAGGATCACCTCTTTCTTTGCCCAGACCGTCTCGACATTCCCCCCACGCGTGACCTCGACGCCAACGGCCCTTTTTCCGTCGAACACGATGCGCCTGACCTGCGCACCGGTCTCCACCGTCAGATTGTCGCGAACCTTCAGATGCGGAAAGAGATAGGCACGTGCCGCACTCCAGCGCTCGCCATTCCTCTGGGTCACCTGGTAGATGCCGACGCCCTCCTGCTCCGCGCCGTTGAAATCGTCCGTGATGGGCAAGCCGCACTGACGTGCGGCCTCCAGCCAACGGCCCTGAAAGGGATTACCGGTCCGCAGATCGCTGACCCACAGCGGGCCGCCGCGCCCGTGCCATTCATTGCCAAGGCGCTCGTTATGCTCGCTTCGCTTGAAATAGGGGAAGACGTCGTTCCAGGCCCAGCCATCGTTGCCAAGCGCGGCCCAATCGTCGTAGTCGGCATGATGGCCACGCGTGTACACCATCGCATTGATCGCCGACGATCCGCCCAACGCCTTGCCACGCGGCTGGTAGCCGCGTCGTCCCAGCAGCCCCTTTTGGGGTACCGTCTCGAACGCCCAGTTGTTCAGCCGGGACGGGACCATCAGCACCAAGGCGGCCGGGACGTTGATGGGCCATCCATCGCCGGTGCCGCCGGCTTCGAAGAGGCACAGCGTCACATCTGGGTCTTCGGTCAAACGCGAAGCCAGCACACTGCCTGCCGAGCCGCCGCCTACAACAAGATAATCGAATGAGTTCTTCACGGGTCTGTGTCCTGGATAGATGCTTGAACGCTTCACAAGCAACTACCTGATGCATTGACGCCACCACTCACGTCGCGGCCTCACCGAGCCGTTGCGCAATCGGCTTCATTCCGTCATGCATCAGAACTGCGTGGCCGCACCGGCAACGTTGGAGGTCATCCATCGAACCGCGTGCGGCCACGAAATGGCGAAAAGCGAAATCAGGTCGCTACCGCCAACGTATCAATGGTGCTGCGCGCTGCCGAGTACCTTTCGAAAACTCGCGATGCCCTTCTCGATCCACGCCTGGGCGCCCGGAGAGATCGCCCCCATGTCGAAGAATCCGTGAAGCATGCCGTCGCACCTGATCGTCTCTACCTTGACGCCGCTGGCGTGGAGCAAGCGACCGTACGCTTCGCCCTCGTCGCGCAGCGGATCGTATTCCGCAGTCACGATGACCGCGGGAGGCAACCCCGCAAAGTCCTTCGCATGGATCGGGGCCAGTCGTGCGTCCGCCCGGTCGGTACCGTCCAGGACGTAATGCCCGTCAAACCAGGCGATCGTATCGAGGTCGAGCAGATAGCCCTCGCCGTTTTCCGTGAAAGAAGGAAAGCCGGAGCGATCCTGTGCTACCGCGGGGTAGATCAGGAACTGAGCGGCAAGCGCAATGCCCTCGGCATGCAGTTGTTGAGCCGCGACGGCCGCGAGATTGCCGCCGGCGCTATCTCCGGCAACCGCCACGACGTCGTTTCCGCCCAACTCGCCTGCGTTTGCGATCGCCCATTTGGTCGCGGCAATCGCATCGTCGGCCGCGGCCGGATACCGATGCTCGGGCGCCAGCCGGTAATCCACCGAGACAACGACCGCATTCGCGCCGCGCGCCAGCTCTCGACAAATATTGTCGTGGGTATCCAGATCGCCAATGACGAACCCGCCGCCGTGGAGATAGACGACCGTCGGCAGATGACGCTCCTGGGTCGGGCGATAGACCCGTGCCCGCAGCGATCCAGTCGCGCCCGGCACGGTCAGGTCTTCCACGCTGTGAATGTCGACGATGGCCTCCGGTGCACGAACGGCGCGTGCCAGATGCTGCATCAATACGCGCCCTTCTTCCGGGGTGGACTGCGGTAGCGGTTTCGCGCCGGACCCGGCAAAGGATTCGAGAAAACCAGCGAGGTGCAAATCGAGTGCCATAACATCACCTTGTAATCGAACGTTGCTCGGAGATCAGCGATACACGAGGACTTCGGAATCCGGGCTCAACTCCGGAATGGTCTTGCGCTCCTCCTCGTACTCGAAGTGGTGCTGCCACGGCATGCGATCGCCACGCGAGTGCATCTGGTGTTGCGACCGCATCACGTACCCGGCATTGAAGTTGTTCGGATCCGTCCAGGGCAGCCGCTGCATGTCGGCGTCTTCGGCACGCAGGCACGGCTCCACCGTCTTCGCGCCCACCTTGTCCATGTGCGCAAGGACGCGGCAGGTGAACTCGCAGACGAGATCGGCGCGGAGCGTCCAGCTCGAACGGTAGTAGCCGTAGATGAACGCCATGTTCGGGATGCCCTCGATCATCATTCCTCGATACGAGACCCGCTTGGTCATGTCGACGGCATCGCCATCGACCTGAAAGGCGATCTGGCCAAACGCGCTCATGTCGAAGCCGGTCGCGGTCACGACGATGTCCGCCTGCAGGTGCTCGCCCGACGCCAACGTCATGCCGCTTTCGTCGAACGATTCGATGGTGTCCGTCACGACGGATGCTTTCCCGTCCCGGATGGCGGTGAAGAGGTCTCCCTCGGGCACCGCAGCCACGCGCTGCTGCCACGGGCGATAGCTGGGATTGAAGTGCTTGTCGACGTCAAACCCTTCCGGCAACTGTTGCCGGGTCTCGTTGATCAGCCAGTCGCGAACGGCGTCCGGGTTCGCTGAGGACAGGTTGATCAGGTCGAACGTCTGCTTCAGGTGCGCACGCCGCAGAATCTCCGACCGCCATTCCTCGGGAAGGCTCAGTTCGCGAAGCGTCGCGTCCAGCTGGTGCGTCCAGGGCACCGCCGTGAAGAACGTCGGCGACCGTTGGAGCATCGTCACGTGCGCCGCGGTTCCGGCCATCGCAGGAATCAGCGTCGCCGCGGTAGCGCCCGAGCCGATCACGACCACCCGCTTTCCGGCATAGTCGAGATCTTCAGGCCAGTGCTGCGGATGAACGACCGTTCCCTTGTAGCGATCGAACCCGTTCCATTTGGGCGTAAAGCCCTGACGATGGTCGTAGTACCCCGCCCCCAGCCACAGGAAGTCGGTGGTGATCGAAAAGCGTTCGCCCGTATCGTTGCGCGATACCTCGACCGTCCAGCGCTTCTGTTCGCTCGACCAGTTCACCGTTTGAACCCGATGCCCGTAGCGGATCTTCGAACCGAGGCCATATTCGTTGATGACCTCTCCCAGATAGCTGTGGATCTCCTCCGCCGTGGCGATCGAGCGGCCCTGCCACGGGCGGAATCCGAACGCATACGTGTACAGGTCGCTGTCGGAGCGCGCGCCGGGGTAGCGATGGGTCCACCACGTGCCACCGAATCCATCCATGGCTTCCAGGATCGCGAACGACCGGCCCGGCAAGTTCATGCTGAGATGACAAGCGGCATCGATCCCCGAGATCCCCGCCCCAATGATTAGTACATCTACGTGCTCAGGCGAACACGAATCTGTTTGTTTCTTAGTCATGAGATCCCTCCGATGACCAGTTATTGAAAATATCCGTAACGCCGCACGACTAGATCATTAGACTTGGTCATGTGACTACTAAGCAAAAAGGCGCCCACACGTATATGTCAGCGACTACGCTTCAAACCAGCCCGGGACAACCCGGGGAAGATCATCTCCGTACCCAACCTGACAGGCACGCGGGTTATTGGCGTGCGCATCCGGGTTTGACCAGCTACCTCGAACATGATCATTTGACCAAGTTCCATGGTTCCCAGTCTTATGCAGTCGAGAGACAATTTGAATAAGGGGTTTCCATTACCCAACCGGTTGCGAAGGTGGCGATGATCCGGACCGGTCGCATAGCGCGCTGAATGCATCGCCACGCCAGGCGATGTCGCGCCCCTCGCCTTCAGGCAGCCCTGATCCGGGCTGACGGGTAGCCCTCCGGACCCGCGCTGCTCATGAAGTGGGGGCAAGGCGCCTCGCGAAGCGGCCAGCCGATCTCGCAACGGACGTTTCCCGCCGTCGTTGCTGTTCCGGTTCGGGGACGTGCAAGGTGGGGCGGCTCGACCTCGCAGGCATCGGCCCTGACCATGACGTCAACCGTTCGGCGCCCGCAACTCGCGTCGAAGAATCTTCCCGACGTTGCTCTTGGGCAGGCTGTCGCGAAACTCGATGCTTTTCGGTCGCTTGTAGCCGGTCAGCTGGCCTTTACAGAACGCCATCAGGTCTTCTTCCGTCAGTTCCGGCGCTTTCCTGACCACGAACAGCTTGACCGCCTCTCCGGAATGCTCGTCGGGTACGCCGATAGCCGCGACCTCGTATACGCCGGGATGCTTGGCAACGACCTCCTCGATCTCGTTCGGGTAGACGTTGAAGCCGGACACGAGGATCATGTCCTTCTTGCGGTCGACGATGCGCACGAAGCCATCCGCGGAGATCGACGCGATGTCGCCCGATCGGAAGAAGCCGTCCGCGGTCATCACCTTCGCGGTCTCGTCGGGCCGCTGCCAGTAACCGGCCATCACCTGCGGACCACGAATGCACAACTCCCCTGCTTCTCCGGGCGGCAATTCGTTGCCGTCGTCGTCCCGGATCGACACTTCGGTAGAGGGCAGCGGCAGACCAATCGTGCCGTTGAATTCGCCACGGGCCACAGGATTGATCGTGACACAGGGCGATGTCTCGGATAACCCGTATCCTTCGATGATCGGCGCGCCAGTCATCGCCTTCCAGCGCTTTGCCACGACCTCTTGGGTGGCCATCCCGCCGCCGTTGGCCAGCAGCAGATTGGAGAAATCGAGGCGAGAAAATTCCGGATGATGAAGCATCGCGTTATAAAGCGTGTTCACGCCCGGAAAGCTCGTGACCTTGTATCCGGCGAGCGACTTGATCATCTCACCGATGTCGCGCGGATTCGGAACCAGTACGCAGAGCCCGCCCGTATGCATCGTCAACAGGCAGCACACGTTGAGCGCAAAGATATGATAGAGCGGCAGTGCCGCCACCGTGATGAACTGCGCGACGTCAGGCCGCCAAAGACGAGCAGGCTTGAGCCACACATCGGTCTGCAGAATATTGGCGACGATGTTCCGATGCAATAGGGTCGCCCCTTTCGACACACCGGTTGTCCCCCCCGTATATTGGAGAAAAGCGACGTCATCCGGCGACTGGGAGACCGGCACGAATTTGCCCCGACGTCCCTCTGCAATCGCGTCGTCAAATGTCGTATGCGCGCCCGGGATCCGCACCGCTGGCGCAGCGCCGTCCAGCGTGGCAACCAGAACATGCTTCACCTGCGTTTCCGCCCTGATCCCGTCAAACGTGGCAGCGCAACCGTCGAGAAGGACGATCGCCTCCGCGCCGCTGTCGTTCAGCTGGTGCTTCAGCTCGCGGGGCGTATAAAGCGGATTGACGTTGACGACCACGTAGCCGGCGCGCAGGACTGCGCAGATCGAGATCGGGTAAGACAGCACATTCGGCATCATGAGGGCGACACGCGCACCACGTTCGAGCCCCCGCGATTGCAACCACGCGGCCAGTGAGCGCGACATTGCGTCGAGTTCGCCATACGTGATCCGCTTGCCACCGCACGCAAACGCAGGATTCCCCTGAAACCTGCCGAAGCTTGCTTCAATCAACGCGCTGGCGGATCGATACGCATTGCAATCAATCTCTGCCGGAACCTCCGGTGGATAAGCATCAAGCCAGATCTTTTCCATACCCAATCTCCTCTGTCCCGTTTGAATAATTGCGCGACGCCACGCCCCTCGTCTGGCTCGTCAACGAGCCGGGCGCGTCGAACTACGCGAGATTCATCCCTGGCGAACGCGTCGATGGCACGACCGCATCACACGGCGATGCGCCGGTCTGCACGAAGGTCAAGGTGTCAATCATTGAAACCGTCTGTTTCGGCAAGCCGCCGAACAAAGGAAGCCGCGCGCCCCAGCAGATAGCGCGCTGCCGGGATAGTGCCGGCCGCGGTGACGATGCCGTGATGATGTCCGGGCAGATGGTGATGCTCGACCTCGCTCCCCGCACGTGCCGCGCACGACGCGTAGGCAATGCCTTCATCGCATAGCGGATCCAGCCCCACCGTTGCGATGAACATCGGTGGCTGCCGCCGCCCTTCCGCATGCAGCAGCGGAGACAGGCGCGGAAGGTCAAGCGGCGTGCCGGCCGGCACGTAGTGATCCCGGAACCAGAGCATCGACTCGGCGACGAGCGGAAATCCGCCTTGAATGCGCTGGTATGACGGAAGCGACGCCGTCAGGTCCGTCACCGGATAAAACAGGATCTGCCCGATGATCGCGGGTCCCACTGCCGATGCCGCATTGGCGATGATGGTCGCCATATTGCCGCCGGCGCTGTCGCCCGCCAGGACCACCCGTGACGCATCGATGGCGAGCGCAGAAGCGTTGGCCATCAGGTAGTCCAATGCCTGCTCGCAATCCTCGAGCGGGACCGGCCACCGGTGCGCCGGCGCTAGCCGGTACTCCACCGACGCGACGGCACACCCGCCATGCCGTGCGAGATGACGGCAGATGCCGTCATGCGTGTCCACGTTGCCGATCACCCACCCGCCACCGTGAATGAAGACGACAAGCGGGTTGCCGTCGGCACCCGCCCCGGCGGGCGGACGATAGAGCCGGACCCGAATGGTGCCGTCCGCGACGGGAACATCGATGTCTTCATGGACAACGGCCTCGTCGCCCGTGAGGCCGTTCAATTCGCAGGCACGCACGAAGTTCACGCGCGACTGGTCGACGGAAAAGCTGCCGTAGTGTCGTCCGCCCAGTTCGCGGAACGCCCGGACGGCGTCCCGGGCATCGTCAGCCACCTCCGTCAGCGGCAACCAGTGCACTGATGTCATGTGCCTCTCCGCTCAGATCGCAGCGAACACGCTTTGATCCCATTGCGTCGCCGCGCGGTACTCGTCCACCGTGCCCGGCCAGTTGTTGATCACCTTGCCTTGCGCGTTCTTGTACCAGCTCGAACAGCCCGCCGAAAATGCCGAGCCGGCCATCGCCGATTGCAGCTTGCCGTTGTATTCGTCAAACACGGCCCGGTCGACGCTGACTGCCTTCACGCCGGCCGACGCCATGCCGCCGATCGCGTCGATGATGTAGTTCTGCTGGATCTCGAGCATCGACACGATGGAGTTGTGGTTCAGGTTCGTGTTCGGCCCGTACAACATGAACATGTTCGGAAAGCCCGGCACGGTCATGCCCAGATAGGCTTCCGGGCCGTCTTCCCAGGCCTGGGCCAACGTGCGGTCCGTCCCGCGAACCTGCAGGCTGCCCTGGAATGCCTGACTCTCGAATCCGGTTCCGAACACGACCACGTCGAACGGGAGCAGACGGCCGTCGCGGGTCACGATGCCCTCGTCGACGAACGATTCCACCCCCGCCGTCTCCAGCGCGACGTTGTCGCGCATGAGCGCCGGATAGTAGTCGTCCGATCGCAGAATCCGTTTGCACGCGTATTCATAGTCCGGCGTCAGCTGCTCGCGCAGTACCGGGTCGGTCACCTGGCGATGAAGGTGTGCCAACGCGAGACTCTTGCCTTCCATCTGGGCGTTGGAACCCATCCGGGTACGCTCGAACCCGGACTCGCGGAATGCGTGCAGCGATTTCCTGCTTTCTTCGAAAAGATGGGGCTCGCGCTCGTAGGTATCGAGCTGCTCCTTCGAGAAGACGATCTGGTTGCGCGGCATGATCCAGTTCGCGCTTCGCTGGAATACCGTCAGGTGATCGACCTTCGGCGCGATGAGCGGCACATACTGCACGGCGCTGGCGGCATTTCCGATGCTTGCCACGCGCTTGCCGCTCAAGTCCACGTCGTGCCGCCACTCGGCGGAGTGGAAATATTCGCCGTTGAAATCCGCCAGGCCGCGAACCGCTGGAATCATCGGACGGTTCAGTTGCCCCCAGGCCGGCACAAAGAACCGGGAGGTCATCCGGGAACCGTCGTTCAGCTCGAACCGCCAGCGGCTTGCCTCCGCATCCCATTCCGCACTGCGGATCTCGCTGTTGAATCGCAGGTGTTCCGCCAGGTCGAACCGCGTGGCAAGCGACTTCAAATAGTGCAGCAGCTCATTGCGGCCGGCATACATGGCGCTCACGCGCAAATGCGGATGGAAACTGTAGCAGTACAGGTGCGATTCGGTATCGCATGCTGCGCCGGGATACGAATTGTCCAGCCAGACGCCACCGAGATCGGGACGCTTCTCCAGCACGACGAAGTCGTCGATGCCCGCGATTTTCATGCGAGCGGCCATGCCGAGGCCTCCGAAGCCTGCACCCAGGATAACGATCTCGTGGTGCTCAATCCTTTCTACATTGTTCACGGTGCACTCTCTATATTTGCGTTACGGCGACTGCGGATTTTCCGGCGTCGATTCAATAGGCCTGTTCATACAGGCGCAATGCGTCCGGCTCCGTGACGACGACCGGATTGTTCAACAGCAGGCGCTGCTGCTTCATCGCATCTGCGGCCAGGGTCGGCAGGCTCGAATGCGTGACACCCACGTCGCGGAGACGACGCGGCGCGCCGGATCGGTCCATCAGGTCTTCCATGAAAGCGATGAACGCCGCGGTGCGCTCCGTGGCGTCGCCTTTTCCACCCGCGCCTACGACGTCTGCCAGTTCCGCATATTGCGAAGCGGCCGCTTCGGCGTTGAAACGCAGCACCGGGGCCAGCATCAATGCGTTGGACAAGCCATGCGGGATATGGAAATGCCCACCCAGCGGATACGCCAGTGCATGGACCGCGGCCACCGGGGCATTGGCGAAGGCTTGTCCTGCCAGGGTGGCGCCCAGCAGCATGGCCTCTCGCGCGCGCCGGTCTTCGCCGTTTTCGCAAGCCGGAATCAGGTTGCTCACCAGCAATCGCAGCGCCTCACGTGCGAGCGCGTCGGAGATGGCATTCTTCTTGTGCTTGCTGGTATAGGCCTCGATGGCGTGAACCATCGCGTCGATGCCCGTCGCAGCGGTATGGCTGCGTGGCAGGCCGACCGTCAATTCAGCGTCCAGGATCACTTTGTCGGCATACAGCTGACGTGCGACGATGCCCATCTTGGTTGTTTCGTTAACCGAAACGATGGAAATGTTGGTGACTTCCGACCCGGTTCCAGCCGTTGTAGGGATCTGCACCAATGGCAAGCGCGCACCCTTAATGTTGCCAATTCCGTACATTTCCGCGAGCGATTGCCGCGAGACGGTGAGCACGGCGGCCAGTTTTGCAATGTCCATCGACGAGCCGCCGCCGAGGCCAATGACGATGTCCGCCTCTGCACGGCGCGCGAACTCGACGCAGCGCGAGACCACGATCTCCGGCGGGTCGGCCACGACCTCGTCGAAAACCGCCACACGGAATCCCTCGGCCGCCAACGACGCTTTCGCCGGTTCCAGCACACCGGCGTTGTGCAGTCCCGCGTCGGTAACGATCAGGACATGACGGCGCTCCGTCCACGCCGCCATCACCTGACCCAGGCGGCGCACACAACCCCATTCCTGGAGAATGGACGGAACAGTTTCGAAGAGCATCGATTGCGGGGACATTTCCATTGACGTTTCCTTGATGCAGACTTTGGCAGTTAGACCTGGGTGCACATGTACTTGATTTCCAGGTATTCCTCGATTCCATAACGGGAACCCTCACGGCCAAGGCCCGATTGCTTGACCCCGCCGAACGGCGCGACCTCGTTGGAAATCACGCCGGTATTCAGGCCAACCATGCCGTACTCGAGTGCCTCGCCGACGCGCCAGATCCGGCCGTGGTCGCGTGTATAGAGATAGGCGGCCAGCCCGTACTCGGTGTCGTTGGCCATCGCGATCGCTTCTGCCTCGT
The DNA here is from genome assembly GCF_017104865.1 of Burkholderia sp. Ac-20349. Lineage (NCBI taxonomy): Bacteria > Pseudomonadati > Pseudomonadota > Betaproteobacteria > Burkholderiales > Burkholderiaceae > Burkholderia > Burkholderia sp. Ac-20349. The sequence continues at coordinate 73,152 of NZ_JAAGPM010000005.1, read as the reverse complement.
CCTCGAACCGGAACACCGGACCGACGGGCCCGAAGAGCTCCTCGCGCGCGAGACGCATGGCCGGCGTCGCATCGGCAATAACGGTCGGCTCGAAAAACGTGCTCCCGAGCTGATGGCCTTTCCCGCCGGTGACGATTCGTGCGCCCTTGCTGACCGCATCGTCGATCAGCTGATTCAGGTGGTCACAGGCGGACTTCTGGATCAGCGGCCCCTGCTGTACCCCCGGTTCGACGCCGTTCCCTACCTTGAGCGCCTGAACGCGCCGGGTGAGCGCCTCGACGAAACGGTCATGAATGCCTGCCTGGACAAGAAAGCGATTGGCGCACACACAGGTCTGGCCGCTATTTCGGTACTTCGACGCCATCGCACCTTCAACCGCTGCGTCGAGATCCGCATCGTCGAACACGATGAAGGGGGCGTTGCCGCCGAGTTCGAGAGAAAGCCGCTTGATCGTCCCGGACGATTGGCTCATGAGTACGCGGCCGACTTCGGTCGAACCGGTAAACGAAAGCTTGCGCACGATCGGGCTGGCCGTGAGGACCGCGCCAATCTCGCGCGACGGGCCACACACCACTTGAAGTACGCCCGCCGGTATTCCCGCTCGCTCGGCCAGGACCGCAAGCGCAAGTGCCGTCAGCGGAGTCAGGTCCGCCGGTCGCACGATGATGGAACAACCCGCAGCCAGTGCCGGCGCCACCTTGCGCGTGATCATCGCGGCAGGAAAATTCCACGGTGTGATCGCAGCGCATACGCCGACCGGCTGACGGATGACGAGGATGCGCTTGTCGCCTTGCGGGTGAGGAATGACGTCGCCGTAGATACGCTTCGCCTCTTCGGCGAACCACTCCACGAAAGAAGCTGCGTACACGATTTCGCCACGGGCCTCCGCCAGCGGCTTGCCCTGCTCGGACGTCATGATGAAGGCGAGATCGTCGGCATTCGCAACGATCAGGTCGTACCACGCGCGCAGGATCTTCGCGCGCTCGTGGCTGGTCCGTTTCTGCCAGCCCTGCTGTGCAAGCGCCGACGCCGCAATGGCTTGCTCCACCTCGGCGGCGCCGAGGCTGGCCACGCGGGCCAGGATGTCACCCGTGGCCGGATTCGTTACGGGAAACGAACGCCCCTCCGTGCCCCCCACCCATCCCGACGCCAGCCACGCACGCGTCTCCAGCAAGGATCCGTCTCGCAGTTGGGCGCGTAGCGCCGAGGGATCGATCGCTTGGTTCATCCTGCTGTGCATTTCATCCACGAGCACTGTCTCCAGAAATTTCTTTTCTCAACCCAGGCGCTTTCGCGCCGACCCGCGAAAACCGCCCAGGCCTGACTACAAGGACGCCCGCTCCATCTCGCGCGAATCCGTCTGACTTCGGGGAGCCGGCGCGCGCCAGTTTCCCCGCCACCCGGACGCTTTCGCAAAATATTGCCCACGCTGGGGAAAGTCCGCGCTATCGCGGCCACTTCCAATTGGGGATGAAACAGGTATGTAGGTCAAATGACATGGTCATTTGACCATAAACCATTTTTTGCGGCAACTCAGTAGTTGCACGGGCTACCGGTTCCCCCTGGAGAGCGGGTCACGCGAGGCTGGGGCGTCAGACGAGTGGATCGCTTGGGGTGGGTCGGATGGGTTCGTCGATGCGCTGCTGCAGGCGACGTCACTGCCCACCGCCTCCTCGGAACCGGCATGCTGCCGGCGTCGGATACGTCATCGCCTGCACGAACGCTGCCGCGGCGTGTACACCGTGCACAAATCGATGGCCGGCGACAACCTGTTCTGCGGCGAATGCGGGGCGCGCCGCCACGCGTGGCGGCAGCCTGATCGCGCGTCAAAGCGCGGGCGGTGGGCGTACAACGGGCGCGCCAGCGATTGAAGCCACCGTTCCGGGCCTCTGCCGGCGGTTCCCATACGAGTTCAGTCGCGCGATGCGACCGTCAGTTGCAATGTGCTCCCCGGGCGGGCGATCCGCACCGATGCGCGCGTGAATCCCCCCGTCGGCGCTCAGTACAGCCCGGCGACCGTGCGGGCCGGGAGATCGCGATCGTACGAATCGCCGTCAAATGTGCCGCCGCTCAGCCGCCGATGCATCGCACCCGCGCTCGGCAGCCGGTCGCGTTCGATCCGCGCACCCGGATCCAAGAGACGCGAACGCACGATGGCCTTCGAGCAATGGAAATAGGCGGCGTCGATGTGGATCAGCAGCACCGTGCGCGGCAGTTTCCTGTCGACGGCAAAGCGCGATCCTGGCCTCGCGCCGCGCGGCGGCGGCTGGTACCAGCATGGTTCCGGCGCGCCGTCCGACAGGTAATGTCCGCCTGCCGCGTAGCCATCACGCTCGTTGTACTGATTCCGGCAAACGTGTCTGAGCGGCCGGGGCAATCGCAGCAGGCACCCCGCAGCATCAACCCACCGACCGGCCGGCGCCTTTCCAGTACGCGTCGCGCAATACATACTTCAGCAGCTTGCCCGCACCGGACAGCGGCAGAGCGTCGCGGAATTCGATGCTGCGCGGGCATTTGTAGCCCGCGATGAGCGTCTTGCAATGCGACTTGATATCGTCTCCGGTTACGTCGGCACCCGGCTTCAGCACGACGGCCGCATGAACCGTCTCGCCCCACTTTTCATCAGGAATCCCGATGACGGCGCACATCGCGACCGCCGGATGCTTCGCGATCGCGTTTTCCACCTCGACCGAATAAACGTTCTCGCCGCCGGTCACGATCATGTCCTTCAGGCGATCCACGATGAACAGGAACCCGTCCTCGTCGAGATAGCCCCCGTCTCCCGTGTGCATCCATCCGTCGCGAATCGCCGCCGCGGTCTCCGCCGGCTTGTTCCAGTACCCCTGCATGACACCCGCGCCACGTGCGACGACTTCGCCGGGCGTGCCACGCGGCACCTCGACATCGTCGGCATCGACGACGCGGATCTCGGCGAAGAACGTCGACCGTCCCGCGGCGCGCAACTTGCCCGACTGGCGGCCCTCCGGGGTATGGCATGCAGGCGGCAGCACGGCGATCACCGGAGACATCTCGGTCATGCCGTAAAGCTGCATGAATGCCGCGCCGGGCAGTGCGTCAAACGCGCGATTCAGCACCGCCTCGCTGATCGGCGACGCGCCGTACTGGACCAGTCGGAGGCTGCTGGCGTCGTGCGTCTTCATGGCCGGATGATCGACCAGCATCTGGATCATGGTGGGCACCAGCAGCGTATCGGTCACCCGCTCCTTCTCGATGACCGACAGCGCCGCGGCCGGATCGAACGCGGGGAGGAACACATGCCGCCCGCCTCGCAGCAGTAGCGCCAGCATGAGCGTCACGTCGGCCACATGGAACATCGGCGCGGCGTGGAGCCCGACGCCGTCCTCCGCGATCACGCCTTCGGCAAGCATGTCGAGCGCGTTGCTGAACAGGTTGCGATGGCTCAGCATCACGCCTTTCGGCACGCCCGTCGTGCCCCCGGTGTAGAGAATGCCGGCCAGGTCCTCGCCCGAGCGCATCGCGTCGGGCACCGGCGCCGCGGCGGCCAGCAGCGCCTCGTAGGACAGCATGCCATCGGGCGTTGCGTCTTCGCCCGCATGAACGACCGCGCGCAGCGCCGTCGACCGGCTGCGCAACTCCGGCACCATCGCTGCGAACGCGTCGTCCACCAGCAGGATCGCGGTATCGCAATCGTCGAGTGAATACGCGATTTCGGCAGGGCTCCAGCGGATATTGACCGGATTGACGACGCCGCCCGCCCACAGGACCGCCAGGTAGTACTCCAGATAGCGGTCGGAATTCAGCGCGAGCATGGCAACGCGGCCGCCGGTATCGAGACCCAGCGTCTGCAGCGCCGATGCCAGCCGCGACACACGCTCGCCGAGTTCCGCAAAGGTCCGGCGCCGTTCGCCGAACACGGTCGCGATGGCATTCGGTTTCTGCTGTACCGCGCGATGCAGCCCAATGGTCAAATGCATGACGTCTCCTGACTGGTGATCGATCTCGAACCGGCCGTCGAACGGATTCAGGCCCGCTCGAAGATGGCCGCGATGCCCTGCCCGCCGCCGATGCACAGCGTCACCAGCGCGTAGCGGCCGCCCGTCCGGTGCAGCTCGGCGATCGCCTTCGTGGTGATGATCGCGCCCGTGGCGCCCACCGGGTGGCCGAGCGAAATACCCGATCCGTTCGGATTGACCCTGGCCGGATCCAGGCCCAGTTCCTGAATGACGGCACAAGCCTGGGCGGCGAATGCTTCATTGGCTTCGATCACGTCCAGGTCCTGCGTCCTGAGCCCGGTGCGTTCGAGCACCTTGCGCGTGGCCGGAACCGGCCCGATCCCCATGTACGCGGGCTCCACGCCGGCGTGCGCATAACCGACCAGACGCGCGAGGGGCCGCAGGCCCAGCGCGTTGACGCGCTCCGCCGTCGCCAGCACGACCGCACCCGCACCGTCGTTGATGCCCGACGCATTGCCGGCGGTCACGAGGCCGTCCTTCCTGAAGACCGGCTTCATCCCGGCCAGCGTCTCCACCGTGGTATCGGCCCGCACGTGCTCGTCGGTATCGAACCGGACCACACCCTTGCGCGTGCCGATCTCGACCGGCACGATCTGCTCGTCGAAGCGCCCCTGCGCAATCGCCAACGCGGCACGCCGCTGGCTCTCCGCGGCAAGGCGATCCTGCGCGTCGCGCGAAATGCCGTAACGCGCGGCGACGTTCTCCGCCGTGATGCCCATGTGCATCTTTTCCCACGGGTCGTGCAGGATGCCGACCATGTAGTCGATCAGCGCGGCGTTGCCCATGCGCGCGCCGTAGCGCGCCGCGGTATCGAAGTACGGGCCGCGGCTCATCGACTCGGAACCGCCGCCGATCGCGATATCGCAATCGCCGTGGCCGATAGCCTGCGCCGCCGACACGATGGCCTGCAGGCCCGAGCCGCACAGGCGGTTCACGTTGAAGGCCGGCGTCTCGATCGGGCAGCCCGCATCGAGGGCGGCCACGCGGCTCAGGTACGCGTCGCTCGGTTCGGTCGGAATCACGTTGCCCATCACCACGTGGCCGATCGCATCAGGCGCCACGCCGCTGCGTTCGATGGCCGCCTTCACGACCGTGGTTGCGAGCTGCGTGTTCGGCACGTCCTTGAGCGCGCCGCCAAAGGTGCCGATCGCGGTGCGCGCGGTGCCGACGACATAGATGTCACGCTGGGTCATATCGATCTCCGGAAGATGAACGGAAGGGATCAGCAGCCCGCAAACCGGGCAGCCTGCCTGGCATGGAACGCGTCCAGCCCGGCACTGAAATCCTGCGTCGCCGCGCAGGCGCGGAACGCCTCGGCTTCGACGTCGAGTTGCGCGGGCAGGCTGCGGTCGAACGACTCGCGCATCAGGCGCCGGATCGCGCCATAGGCCAGCGTCGGGCCGGACGCGAGGCGCTGTGCCAGTGCATCGACCTCCTCCTGAAGCCGCTCCGCCGGCACGACCCGGTTGATCAACCCGAGCCGCTCGGCATCGGCAGCCCCGAACGTCTCGCCCAGCATCGCGATTTCGAGCGCGCGGCGCAGCCCCACCAGGCGCGGCAACACCCACGTGGTGCCCGAATCGCAGCTCGCGCCCAGGTTGATGAAGGCCGAGTTGAAGCGCGTCCCCTCCGCCGCCAGCACGAAGTCGGCCTGCAGCATCAGGCTCAGGCCCGCACCCGCGGCCACGCCATGAACCTGGGCGATCACGGGCGCGTTCAGCCCGGCCAGGATCGTCACGGCCTCGTGAATCGGCGTGATCAGATCGACGGCCCCTTGCACGGGATCGGCGCGCAGCGTCGCCAGATCGCCGCCCGCCACGAACCCCTTGCCGGCGCCGCGCAGCACGACGGCCCGCACCGAAGGGTCGGCCGCGAGATCCTTCGCGGCGGCGAGCAATGCGCGGGCCATCGGTACGTCCAGCGCGTTGAGCGCGTGCGGCCGGTTGAAGGTCAGCGTGACGACTGCGGCGGCGCGCTGCACTTGCAGTTCGGGGGCGCCCGGGACGTCCCGCGAAGGTGAGTCGGTCGTATTCATCGGCATGTCAGGAAGAGACGCAAGTGATGGGCAGGCCGTCGATCACACCGGATGCCCGGTCGATCGGGCGATGGGTCACCGCAAGCGCCCCGATCGCGGCGGCCGGTTTGCGCGAGCGCCCCTGCCGCGCGCCGCGCGCTGTCGCGTCCGGCGTTCGACGACATGCCGGCTCGCGCACCGCCGCTCGATGGCCCTTCGGCCGCCGGAACCCGAACCGAACACGTCCCGGTCATCGTGACCAACGGGTGTTTCACGGATTTTTCCATGAACCTACTTTCGAGTAACATAGTTACGAATCGGTAGATTCTAGGTTTTGAACGATACTTCACCATCCGTACTTTCCCGCGTTTGCCTCATGTCCAATCCCCCTTCGGCGCCCAAGTCCCGACGCCCCGCCGACCCCGCGTCACCCTGGGCGCCCGCCACCGAGCGCGAACAGCAGCGCGAAGCGAAACGCAACGCGGTGCTGTCGACTGCCGCCCGGCTCTTCAACGAGCGGGGGTTTCACGCCACTTCGCTCGACGACATCGCGGCCGAGCTGCACGTCAGCAAGCCGACGCTCTACTACTACGTCAAGAACAAGGACGACATCCTGTTGCAGTGCGTCCGCAAGGGCCTGGAGATGGTGCTGGAAGGCATCGAGCAATCGCGCAGCGCCGGCGGCAAGGCGGTCGACCAGCTGGTCGCGTCGATGAACGTGTATGCGCGGATCGTCACGATGGATTTCGGCATGTGCCTGATCCGCGTGGGCGACGACGAGTTGCCGCCCGACAGCCGCGCGGCGCTGCGGCAACTCAAGGCATCGATCGACCAGCAGTTCCGCCGGCTCGTGGCGGAAGGGATCGACGAAGGTTCGCTGGCGCCGTGCGATCCCAAGATGGCGGCCTTCGTGATCGGCGGCGCACTGAGCTGGATCGGGCGCTGGTACCAGCCCGGCGGCGAATACACGCCCGAGCAGGTCGCGGAGCACTGCATTGCGACGCTCACCGGCGGCTTGTTGCTGCGCCCGGAGGTGGTGGTCAAGTAAAGGAGTAATCGGGCCGCGCTCGGCGGAGCGACAGGATCGGGGCGCCGCGCCGGACGGCCTTGGTCGGCTGTATGCCGTGTCGCGGGTAGCCGGCACGCTGGCCGACCCGCATGTCAGGGACGGGCGTTATCGATACGCTCGACCAGCACGCCGCGGGCGGCCCCATCGATCATCGGCCGCGCGCGTCCCGCGAGTCCCGCCAATCCGTCGAATGCGCGACCCGCATGCCCACGACATCACCACGCGGCAAATACGTCCTGCGCGATCCCGAAGCCCGTGCTCATCCCGGCGCCGCTCGTCACGACGACGACGCGCGTGCCGTCGTCCGGCGCCTCGATCACGCAATCGGCATCGGAGGCCGACGGATAGCTGCCGGTCCAGCGCTCGATGATGTCCAGTTCCGGCACATCGAGCGTCTCTTGCAGCAGGCGCAGGATCTGCGCATCGATCTCCTGCGTCGCGAACGGCAGCGGCGCGGCGCCGTATTCGTGCGAGTCGCCCACGACGAGACTGCCGTCGGCGCTCTGCACCGCAATCAGGTGGATGCCGTAACCGAGGCACACGGGCTCTTCCGCCTTCAGGCGCGTACGCAACGCGTCGGCCGCGGGCAGCGCCGCGAAACCCGCGTAACGCAGCAGGCTCAGGTCGCTCATTACCGCGGCGCGCAGCGCCATCGGGCGGTGCGGCCGCACGCGCAGCATCTGCAACTGGCACAGCCGGACCTCGTGCCGCGCGAACCAGTCGCCGTACAGGTGACGGCTGTCCGCATTGCCGCAGACGATCACGCGCTCCGCGTGCAGCACCCCGCGTGACGTACGCACGGACGGCGTGCGCACCTCGTGCACCATCTCGCCGTAGCGGAACCGCACGTCGAAGCGTTCCGCCAGCCACGCCGCCAGCAACCCGATCGCGGTACGCGGCTCGATGCGCAGTTCATGCGGGCTATGCAGCACGCCTTGCGCGCCGTCCAGCCGCAACGCCGGCGCGACGGCCGCCGCTTCGCCGGGCGTCATGACCCGGCAGCCGTCGGCCATGCCGGTCTGCATGAAGGCGTCGATCAGGTGCAGCGCCTCGGGGCGACGCGCAATCAGGTGGAGGCCCTGGTGAAGCACGTCGATGCCGGCTTGCGGCGCCACGTCTGCCCAGACTTCGCGGCTCGCGCGCGCACGCCGCCAGCTATGTTCGGCGTGCTGCCCCGTGACGGTGACGAACCCGAAATTGCGGATCGACGCACCCACGCAAGCGGCATCGCGCTCGATCACGCAGACGCGCAACCCCTTGCTTGCCGCCGTATAGGCATGTGCGAGGCCGACGATGCCGGCGCCGACGACGATCACGTCATAAGAATCTGCCGCTGCGATGGCGTTCACGATTGCACGTTCCTTTTGTCGAGATGACACGCGCCGCCCGTCGGGCCGTGCGCATCGGTTGCCGCTCGCCGCGCCCCATCGACGGCGCCCCGGGAGCAGAGCGAACGGGCCGGTCGCCCGATCACGCACTATCGCGACGCAAAATGACATCCGAATGAAAAACCGCAAATTCGCATGAATTGACATATTTTGCCACTACATGACTTGGCGGAAATCCGTGCCGATCCGTCGGCTCACTGCATTCGCATCTACCGCATTCGCGTCGATCGAATCCGCTTTCGGAGTAGAGATGACATGCCGAAATATCACACCCGTATTGCGCGAATGCGATTTTCACGCGCGTAGGAACAGCATGCCACGCAACACGCCCCCGTCCTCGCCGCGCGCCCACGTTCGATCGCCCGGGCCCGCCATGCTTCGTGGCAATTTCAGCCAATTCATGCTGTTTTGTGGTTTTTCATGTGCATGTCACCGAGGGCCGCAACACTGCCGTGTCTCCGGAAAACGCGTCGCCGGGAATCCGGGTGACTCCGGCTGACGGACACAACGAAGGGTCGACACACACGATGCTAGCGCTCGGATCGACCTTTCAATTTATTAACAGTCCTTAGTTAAACAAGCATCGCTCTCGCATGGGAAATTCAACGATGAAGAAGTTCGCACTGTCCGCCCTCTCGCTGTCGCTGCTGGGTGTCACCGGCGTGGCGCACGCACAGTCGAACGTCGCGCTGTACGGCGTGATCGACACGTCGATCACGTACGTTCACGGCAACAGCGGCACGGGTAACAATCTGTGGCAAATGGGCAGCGGCAACCTGTCGGGCAGCCGCTGGGGCATGAAGGGCAGCGAGGATCTGGGCGGCGGCCTGAAGACCGTGTTCCAGCTCGAAAACGGCTTCAATTCGGGCACGGGCCGCCTCGGCCAGGGCGGCCGCATGTTCGGCCGTCAGGCGTTCGTCGGCCTGCAGAGCAGCCAGTACGGCACCGTCACGCTGGGCCGCCAGTACGATCCGGTCGTCGACCTGGTTCAGGGCGTCACCGGCGACAACTATTTCGGCGGCATCTTCGCGACGCCGGGCGACGTCGACAACAACGACAACAGCCTGCGCGTGAACAACACGGTCAAATACACGTCGCCGGTGCTGGCCGGCCTGCAGGTCGAGGCGATGTACGGCTTCGGCGGCGTCGCCGGCTCGACGGGCTCGGGCCTCACGTACGCGATCGCGGCCGCGTACAACAACGGCCCGCTGGGCATCGCCGGCGGCTACTTCTACACCAACAACGTCAGCGGCGCCGCACGCGCCGCGGGCTGGAGCGGCTCGTCCGACGCGATCTTCGACGGCCCGATCAACAGCGGCTACCTGAGCGCGAAGAGCATCGGTATCGCGCAGGTCGCAGGTCAGTACGCGATCGGCCCGGTCACGCTGGGCCTCGGCTACAGCAACGCACAGTACCGCCGCGACGGCGATTCGCTCGCCGGCTTCGCCAACACGCAGAAGTACAACACCGGCCGCGCATTCGCCACGTATCAGGCATCGGCGCCGCTGCTGCTCGGTATCGGCTATGCGTACACGAAGGCAAGCGGCAACGTCGACGCGAAGTATCACCAGGTATCGGTGGGCGCTGACTACGCGCTGTCGAAGCGCACCGACCTCTATCTGATCGGCGCGTACCAGCACGCGAGCGGCCAGCAGCAGGTCGTGAACGCGAGCGGGCAACTGGTCACGCAGGATGCGCAGGCGTCGATCGGTTCGTACGGCTACGCCGGCACGAAGTCGCAGGAAATCGTCGCGCTGGGCCTGCGTCACAAGTTCTGATCGCGATGTTGTTTGCCCCGGGTGCGTGCCTGCATCCGGGGTCGCCGCCGTCGGATTATGCTGTGCGTCACCGATACGTGACCATCCGCTCATACGGGTACGGCTGCGCGCCGCACAGACACTCGTGCGCGGCGGGCCGCTGGTCGTGATGTTGGCACTCGCCGCACTTGCGTTCGTCGTGCCGCAGCAGCCCTCGGCCGAGGCAGCGGTTGGTGTGGCAAATCGGCGCCGCGCTCGGCGGTCTCGTCGCCAATCTCGCCGGTTTCTCGACGCTCGGCGGGCTCGCCGATGCGCAGCATGCGGCCGTGTGGTTGTCCGCCACATTCGCTGCCGCGCCACTGCTGGCCGCTGTCGTCGCACGCCGCGTGGTTGTTCGATGAAGGCCGGGCGGGTCGCCATTTCGGCTGCTTCTCTCGAAGCGACAAATCGACTTGACCGTGAACCGGCCGCGACGCACGTGATTGCGTCATCCTGACTCACGGCCGACCACCCACCGTCGGACCGTCCCGCATCCGACGCGGAAAGCACGCCTCACTGCGTGGAGATCAACGCCCGGTGAGGACTTTCCCGGCTGTCCCGGCCAATATTGAAACGCTAGAATTCCCACGGTTTCCGCACCGGAATCCAGCTGCGCCCCGCAGACTGCGACAGGTTCGAATGCGATTCAATCCTGAATCCGGATCTCGAACGACCCGAACGACCTCACCGAAAAGCAGCAACGAAACAGGAAACGCACATGGACAGCCGTCGATCGAGTCCCCCCCAACACGACCGCGCGCCCAGGATCTACGTCGTGGACGACGACGAAGCGGTACGCGTGTCGCTGCGCTGGCTGCTCGAATCGGTAGGACACCAGGTGGATGTGTTCTCGAACGGGCGCGAATTTCTGTCCGGCGCCGATCCGGAGATCCCCGGCTGCCTGCTGCTCGACATTCGCATGCCGTACATGGGTGGATTCGAATTGCAGGAAAGCATGCGCGCCGCCGGATTCCGGCTTCCGATCATCTTCCTGACCGCGCACGGCGACATTCCGATGACCGTTCGTGCGATGAAGGGCGGCGCCTATGATTTTCTCGAGAAACCCTATAACGACCAGGATCTGATCGACAAGGTCGCCGACGCGCTGAAGGTCGGCCTGCGCGAGTACCGACAGGCCCAGGCGGACAGCCAGACGCAAGACCTGCTCAAGCAGCTGTCGGCACGCGAACGCGAAGTGTTCGACCTGCTGATCGAGGGCAAGGCATCGAAGGTGATCGCGGCCGAACTGAACATCAGCTACAAGACGGTCGAAGTGCATCGCGCGCACATCCGCGAGAAGCTCGGTGCAACGTCGCTCGCCGAGCTCGTGCGGCTCGGGATGCGCGGCACCCCGCAGCACGAAGAATGAACCGCGGCTGGTCCGGCCACCGTCCGTGTGGCGGGACCGGCCGGCCGGATGTCGCGCAGGTCAGCCCTCGACCTGCCCGCGCGCCGGTTTCGTGCGCTTCAGCATGCCGACGCGCAGCACCGGATACAGCACGAACGACGTGATCAGCGACGTAAAGAACTCGATCGGCACGACGCGTTCCAGCACGTAGTGCGCCAGCACGAAACCCGCCGCCACCGTCACGACGCCGGCCCAGTTGATCTCCTCGTCCTCCGGTGCGGCGCAGCCCGGCATGCGGCCGACGAGCAGATAGTCGGCGATGACGATCCCGGCGAACCCGGTGGTCAGCACGCCCAGCACCGTGATGAACGAGTTGAACCACGCGAGGATCGAGCCGACCAGCATCAGGCAGGCCAGCACGTTGGCCAGCACGACGAACGTGAAGCGGCCGGGCCGCCAGTCGAACAACGCGTCCGCGAGATTGGTCAGCGAGAGCGACGCGCTGTACGTATTGAGCACCTGTGCCTTCGACTGCGCAAACACCATCAGCAACGTGCCGAACAGGCCGCCGAACACGATGAACGCGACGGCGACGCTGTCCGGGCTTTGCAGCGCAAGTGTCCGTGCGGCCGCCTCGGTCATCCCGCCGGCCTTCATGTGATGGGCCACGATCTGGTCCATGCCCGCATACATCACGATCCCGCCGACGGCGACCATCACGACATCCATGAAGACGTTGCCGATCACCGCCGCAATCGCGATGTCCCGCGACGATTTCGCATAGCGCCCGAGATCGGCGTCGATCAGCGCCAGCGCGCCGGCCGATCCGATCATCACGTTCACGCAGAAAGTGAACTTGCCGATGTCGGTATCCGCACCGAGCGCGTGAAGCGCGGCGACCGGCATCTGCGCGCCGAACTGCGTGACCGACGCCCACGATTGTCCGGACGCGGCGATGACTTCGACCATCATGTAGGCCAGCACGGCGAGGAACGCGAGCAGCGCCAGCGACGACACGCGCGCGACCAGCCTGAAGCCGAAGGCCGTCAGCAGGATCCACGCGACCGACAGGATGCCGTACACGAGCAGGCGCATGTCGAGCGTATCGGGCCGGTCGAGATAGAACAGGAAGCCCTTGTAGAGCAGCGCATTTTCGAGGGCGATGAAGCCGGTGATCATGAAGCCGAACACGAGCGCGAGCAGCGCCGAGCCGCGCGGCCCGAGGCCGTGCCGGCGCGACAGCACCGTGCTCGACAGCCCGGTGCGGTACGCGATATGGCCGGCGCCCCAGCCGAGCAGCGCACCGGCGATGGCGACGAACAAGCCGGCGAGCAGGCCGATCCGGATGCCCGCGACGAACGTGACGAGCGCGCCGACGAACAACTGGATCAGCGTCGTGACGATGCCCGCGGTACTCCACGACAACTGCAGCCAGTTCTGGCGCTCGTTGTCCGGCACGGCCTCCAGCGCGTGATCGTCGGTACGCGAGGTGAGATTGGATTCGCTATGCATGATGACGTCCTCCGGGCTCAGAAAAGGTGGCGCATGCCGATGCGCACGGCCGTCTGGTTGCCGCCGGCGGCAGGCGCCGACAACCCGGAGATCCATGCGTTCGCGTCGGCATTTCCGCTCGCGCGCTGGTACACGAGATTCGTGTAGATATCCGTACGCTTCGACAGCCAGTAGTCGAGCGTCACGCCGAACTGATGCGCCTTGTTGTTGCCGAGCTGCGCATTGCCCTTCATGTACTGGTAGTCGCCATGCACGATCGTGAACGGCGAAAACATGTAGTCGAGGCCGGCCTGATAGACGTCGACATGCGCGTTGCTGAACGTGTTGCGCGTGTTGGTGTACATCGCGTCGAGCTGCAGCTTGCCGATCGTGTACCGGCCGCCGAGCCCCCAGTTGCGGATGCCGTCGCGTCCGTTGTTGATCGACGGATCCTTCGCATAGGTGTAGGCCGCATTCAGCCCGAGCGGCCCGTTCGCATAGTTGATGCCCGCGCTGATCGTGCTGTCGGTCCCGAACGAGCCCGCGACGCCGCCGAAGCCGTACATCACGCCGGCATTGAGCCCGCGATAGTCCGGCGTCAGGTACTTCACCGAGTTGGCGACCCGGAACGCACCGGCGACGCGGTTGAAATCGAGGCCGCCATACGGCGTGCCGAGCCCCTGGAACGGCCCCTGCTGCAGGTTGTACAGGCTGACGTAGCCGAGCGACTGACCGAGACGCTGCGCGGACAGCGACTCGAACATGAACTCGTACTGGTTGCCGAACGTCAGCGTGCCCCACGGGCTTGCCAGTCCGACATACGTCTGCCGGCCGAACGTGCCGCCGCCGATCGACTGGCCGTTCTCCAGGCCGAACTGGCCTTCCAGCTTGAAGATCGCCTTGAGCCCGCCGCCCAGATCCTCGCTGCCTTGCAGGCCGAACAGGTTGGGCACCTGCATCCCGGTCGACATCACCGTGTTGCGGTTCCCGCCCTGATTGCTGATGAAGGTCACGCCGGCATCCAGCACGCCGTACAACGTGACGCTGCTTTGCGCGGCGGCCGCCAGCGGCACGCCCATGACGGCCATCGCCATCCATCTGGTTTTCTTCACTGTGTGTCTCCCGTGGTTTCGGTCGTTCGATTCATGCCTGCAGACGCTTGCCGGAAACGGCCTGCCCGATGCATCGACGCACCGGCCGTTCCGCTCGCGAATCCTGCGAATTCGCAGCGACTCCAAGTTAAGAAGCCGAAATTGCTGCCGACATTCGGTCGCGCACGTAAGAAACTAGATGGGAATACTTATTTGTCTTCTGATTCGATACGGCAACCGGGCGGCGCGGCGGCACACGAAAAAAAAGCCGCGTTTGCACGCGGCCGGATGAAGCACCCTGTCGTCGCGGGTCTGCCGATCGGGTCAGGAAGACGGACGAGGCAACCACGCCGCGTCGTGTCGATGAATGAGCCGCAGATCGAGCAACACGCTCTGGAAACGCCACTGCCCTTCGTCGATCGTGACGCGGCTGTCATACGCGCCGCCGATCCAGTGGGCGGCCGGCGGCTCGGCATCGTCGCGGCTCTGGCGGATCTGCGCCAGCTCCCACAAATGCCATCGACATCGCCCGCTCAGCAACGTCTCGTCGATCTCGATCACCGGCGCGGCCATGTAGTGCAGGCTCCAGACGATCTGCTCGCTGCCGATCCGCGCGAGTTGCTCCGCAATGACGTCGCGGCCTTCATGACGCCCGAATCCCCTGGCTTCCCACACCGCGTCGCGACTGAAGAGCGGCGCCATCAACGCGGGATCGTTGCGCCGATCGGCCCCATAGGCGTAGCGGCCGACGAGTTGGCCGACGTCGGCGATTGCCTCGAGGCGCGCAATGCGCCGGGCGAGTGTCGATGCGGCCATCGGCCGGTCTCCTTGCAGAAATGCGCCCGAGGTCCGGCGGGACCTCGGGCATGCACCGAGATGCGTCGGCGGCTCAGTGCCGCGCGTCGCCGTGCTCGGCGACGAAGCGTGCTTCGTCGAAGCTGTACGGCACCTTCGGATCGCCGCGATACAGTTCGATGTGCGGTGCGACCTCGGCGAGCGACAGCGCGAGCGACAGCAGCCGTGCGGCGTCCGCCGGCAATTCGCCGATCGGATAGCGGTCGAGGTACATCAGGATCGACGGCAGCCGCGGCAGCATGTTGTCGTAGAAGTAGCGCAGCTCGCCGCTCGACGAGCCGATGCGGCGCTGCTGCCGTTCGTTCTGGGTCGGAAGGGCCCACGCCGCGACGAGCGGCTCGAGCATGTCGAATTCCTTCGGAAGCAGATTGTCCATTGCGTGCGTCTCCGTCATTGATCCATGTATTGTTCGAGGACCTTGTACCCATGTCGCAGCAGGATCTCCTCGTCCTGAAGGAACATGTGCTGCTTCGCGCCGGACGCAAGCGCGGCATGCGTATCCTCCATCGTCGCCGTATCCTCGAGCCATGCGTTGCGCTGCAGCACCTGCGCGAATTCGACGGCCCAGCGTTCGCTGTTGGTCTTCGGCGGCTTCACGTAGTACTTGCCCTCCCACAGCGTCTTGTCGTGCGACAGCGGCCAGAACTGATGGGTGAACCAGATCCCCTCCGAGATGTGGATCAGGATGTTCGGGAACACGACGCTCAGCTCGAACGAGAAGTCGCCCCGGCGGTCGGGGTTCACGCCCGGCGGCAGCATCGACGAGCCGCGTTGCGCGACCAGCGACGCGCCCGTGATGTTGTTCGCGATGCCGGCGACCGGCGTCGGCGTGGCATTGAGCGTCAGGCAAATGCCGGTCGTGCGATGCTCGTCGAACAGCGCGACGTCGGTCAGCCCGCTCGAAAACACGTTCGGGAACGAACCGGCATGGATGGTCGACACGTGATACGCCTCGGAGAACGCGTCGAGCGCGATCTTCCAGTTGCAGTCGAGCACCGTGTTGTAGCTGAAGCACTGGCTCATCTCGTGAAACGGGAAGCCCGCGAGATGCTGCCCGAGGCCGCCGAGATACTCGTTCAGCGAGCGCTCCGGCTCCGCGGCCAGGTTGATGAAGATGAAGCCTTCCCACACCCCCGTATGAACCGGCGTCAGCCCGCTCGACGCCTTGTCGAAGCACGGCGGAAAGCGCTCTTCCTCCGGCACCTGCACGAGCTTGCCCTGGCCGTCGTAGACCCAGCCGTGGAACCGGCACGTGACGACCGCCGCCTTGTTGCGGCCGAAGGTTTCCTCGCCATGCTCGACGACGACCTTGTTGCCGCGATGCGAGCAGGTGTTGTGAAAGCCGCGGATCGTGCCGTCCTTGCCGTGCATCAGGATCACCGACGTCTTCGCGAAATGGATCTTCTTGACCTTGTAGTCGCCGACGTTCGGAATTTCCTCGATGCGCCCGACCTTCAACCAGGTCTTCGAAAACACGCGCGCCTTTTCGCGTTCGTAGAATTCCGGCGATATGCAGGGCTCGACCGGAATCGGCTCCGTGCCGAGTTCCGGATACTTGGCCGCCCATCTCAGGGTATTGGTGGTGGTGTCCATCGCTGCTCCTCTCAATGAATTGATTCGCGTTGCTCGATCGTGTCGACCGTCACGCGGTTCAGGTCCGGTCGTGCGTGCCGTCGTCGAGTCCGTATTGCGCGCGCGCCAGGTGCGCGATGCCGAGGCGTTCGAGCACCGGCATCGGGCACAGGAACGTGACCCGCACGACGCCCGGCAAGCGGCTGATCTCGATCGAGCCGGCGATCGTCGCGCGGTTGAGGATCTCGTCGTACGCCAGCCCCGTGACGTTCGTCGCGCGCTGCAAACCGTTCTTCGTCGCGTCGTTGAGCGTGGCGCCCGAGCCGATGAAGGTGATCGGCGCGTTCTCCTCGATCTCGCGCTGCCCGTAGCGCGCCGCGAGCGCCGCGACCCGTGCGCGCTGCGCGGCGTTCATCGGCCGCGCCATCGGCGGCAGATCGTCCGGTCGCTGCAGCAGGATCGGCCCGTCCAGCGTCAGGCCCTTGATCACCTCGACCTGCAGCTCGACCTCGCCCGCGACGTCGGTCGCATGGCCGGCGATCTCGCCATTGCCTTGCTGCGCATGCATGTCGCCCATGTACACGCCGGCCCCCGGCACCTTGACGGGGCAGATCACGATCGCGCCCGCGCGCACGCTGTTGGTGTCCATGTGGCCGTCGGTCTTGTTCGCCTCGAGCGCTTCGCGCGACATGCCGAACGCGTGCGGCGCATCGATCAGGAACGCGCCGAAATCGCCCGCGTTGTGCGAGTCCGGCATGTCGACCGACGGGATCGTGCCGATGTTGCCGAGAAACGGCTGCATGTGCGCCGCCAGCCCGCTCATGTCGGCGCGGGCAAGCGAAAGGATCGAATGCTGTTCGGACGAGGCCGGCAGGCGCGCCATCTTTCCCGGCATCCCGGCGATTCGCTGCGCGGCGTCCTTGTCGACGGTCAGCGACACCTGGTGCTCGCGGTCGAGCACGATCACGTAGCCGTGACTGAAGCGGAACGCATTGACCTCCGCGCCGCAGACGCTGCAATGGATCGCGTCGTCGCCAGTGCCCTCGACGTGACTCGGCGGGCTTTCCGTGCCGCAGGTCGTGCATCGCTTCGCGACGAACGGGTCGCCGACATAGCGGCCCTCGACGAACTCCATCACGCCCGACGACGTGGCGAGCGACGTCACGTCGCAACGCAGGATCTTCAGCGCCACGGCATCGCCGATTTCGGCGCCGTCGACAGCGACCGGCTGCGTGACCTCGTGCCCGCCCTGGAAGATCGGCGTAATCATCGGCCCCCAGCAACCGGGCGGCGTACCCGTCACGATGCGCCCGCCGTTCCTCACCGGACCGAGCATGGTCAGGCGCGGCCCGATGACGCCGCGCGTATACGCGCCGACCTCGACGACGTCCCGCGGTGCTGCCGACGGTGGATGGCTCATGGATGTCTCCTCGCTCGAATGCGGAACGGGGCCTTGCGCCACGTCTTCCGCTTCTTGTTGATCAGTGCACTCAAGCGTAAGGAAATCGCCTGCCGGCCGTTATCCGGTCGGTCAATTAGCGCATTAGGTGATAACACTTAACGGCCGCGCGGCCCGCGAGCGAGCGCTTTCGCGGTGCTATGCTGACAGCCGGATTACCCCGGGGCGCCCCTGCCATGCATTCCGTCAGTCAATTGAGCCGGACCAACTACCAGGAGGTCTTCGTCTACGCGAACGACATCATGGTGATCCACGACATGGACAGCGGGGAAATCCTCGACGCCAATCGCAAGGCATGCGAGATGTACGGGCACACGATCGACGAATTGCGCGGAATGTCGATCGGCGAGCTGACCCGGAACCACTCTCCGTACGACACCGAAGGCGGCCTGAGGCGCGTGTGGGAAGCGCGCGATTCCGGCGACACCGTGATCTTCGAATGGGTGATCTGCAACGCGCAGGGCCGCGAAACGCCTGTCGAAGTGAGCCTGAAGCGCATCACGCTGAACGGGGTCGACCGTGTGATCGCGATGGCGCGCGACATCACCGAGCGCAAGGAAGCGCACGCCGCGCTCAAGGAACGCGAGCGGTACTACCGCAAGCTGATCGAGCGCTCGTCGGACGGCATCGCGATCCTTTCCGCCAACGGCATCGTCCGCTTCCTCGGGCCATCGATCCATTCGCTGCTCGGGGTTTCCGCGCGCATGCCGGTCGGCCGGTCCGTCTATGCATTCATCGCACCGGAAAACGTCGAAACGGTGCGCGACACGCTGCGCGCGCTGGCGCCCGACGCGAGCGCCAACCTCGGCTACCGGATCCAGCACCGCAACGGCACGTGGCGCATCCACGAGGCGCGCTGCCGGAACCTGCTCGACGATCCGGCCGTCAACGGGATCCTGGTCAATTTCCGCGACGTCACCGAACGCGTCAGGGCCGAGGAAACCGCCCGCGCCCGCGCGCTCGAACTCAGCCGGATCTCGCGCATCTCGACGACCGGCGAGATGGCCACTGCGCTCGCGCACGAGCTGAACCAGCCGTTCTTCGCGATCGTCAACTTCGTTGCGGGGTGCCGCCGGCGCATCCAGTCCGGCAATTTTTCGGCCGACGACCTGCTGCACGCGCTGGAGCTGGCGCAGCACGAAGCCGAACGCGCCGGCCGCATCATCAACAAGGTGCGCGAATTCACGTGCAACCGGACCTATCAGCGCCAGTTGATCGACGTGCGCACCCTGGTCCGGGACATCGCCGACCTGATCGCGCTGCGCGCGCGGCAAAGCGACGTGACCGTCACGTACGAACTCGACGACGCGCCGTGCGAAATCGAATGCGACGACGTGCTGATCCAGCAGGTCGTGATCAATCTGGCCGTCAACGGGATCGAGGCGATGTCGGGCACGTCGCCAGAACGCCGCGAACTGCGCATCTCGGTCGCCAAGCGCACCAACGGCAATGTGCAGATCACCGTGTCCGATACCGGCCCCGGCCTGCCGCGCGTGAGTCCGGACCGCATCTTCGCGTCGTTCTTCTCGACCAAGCACACGGGCCTCGGGCTCGGACTGTCGCTGTGCCACTCGATCGTCGACACGCATGGCGGGCATCTGTGGGTCACGAGCGCCGAAGCCGCGCCCGGCACACGTTTCCACGTGATGCTGCCGCGCTCGGCCGGCGCGGCCTGAACGCGGCGACGATAAGCGAAAACCTGTATTCGCTAAGCAGTCGATCCAATTTACCCGTCAGGCAGCCGTCACTACCCTGAAGCCATGACGTCCCGCAGGCAGCGGAGCCGGCGCGATATCGCGCGCCGATTCATGGACGTCGACAACCAGGGAACACGATCATGACGGTAGCCGAACATACGATCCATTTTCTTTGCCGCACGTCGGACGTGCCGCGCGGATGCGCGAAGCGCGTCGCACTCGACGGCCGCGCACCGGTCGCGGTCTTCAACCTCGACGGCCGGTTTCATGTCACCGACGACACCTGCACGCACGGCGAAGCATCGCTGTGCGACGGTGAAATCGATGGCGACGTCGTCGAGTGTCCGTTCCATCAGGGTGCCTTCGACATTCGCACCGGCAAGGCCGTCGGTGCGCCCTGCATCGTCGATCTGAAGACGTATGCGGTCGTCGTCGAAGACGACGCGATCGGCATTCGCCTCGCCGATTGACGGAGGACGACGACATGCACGAGATCCTTCTCGACGGATCGGCGCACCGTTTTGCGTGCGATCGCGACGACACCCTGCTCGGCGCCGGCTTGCGGGCCGGCCTGGGCATGCCGTACGAATGCACCGCGGGCGCGTGCGGCAGCTGCAAGTTCGAACTGCTCGACGGCAGCATCGACGTGCTGTGGGACGACGCGCCCGGGCTGTCGGCGCGCGATCGCGCGAAGGGCCGGCACCTTGCCTGCCAGTGCCGCCCGACGAGCGACTGCCGCATCAAGATCCGGCTCGACGATGCATGCCGCCCCGCGCAACCGCCGCGCAAGCAGGTCGCCACCTTGATCGCGACGGACGACGTCACGCACGACATCCGCGAATTCCGCTTCCGCACCGATGCGCCCGCGGTCTTTCGTCCGGGACAATTCGCAGTGCTGCACTTGCCCGGGATCGCCGGCACACGTGCATATTCGATGGCGAACCTGCCGAACGACGACGGCGACTGGCATTTCCAGGTGCGCCGGGTCGAACGCGGCGCCGGTTCGACGACGCTGTTCGAGCGCGTGAAGCCGGGTGACCGCGTGATGCTCGACGGCCCGTACGGGATGGCGTTCTTGCGTCCCGAACCGGCTCGCGACGTGGTCTGCATCGCGGGTGGGTCGGGGCTCGCGCCGATGCTGTCGATCGCACGCGGCATGGCCCACGCCGGCCTGCTGGACACGCGCCGGCTGCATTTCTTTTATGGTGCGCGCACGCCTCGCGACGTGTGCGGCGACGCGCAACTGCGCACGCTGCCCGGTTACGGCGAACAGCTCGTGTTCCACCCGGCGGTATCGTCGCCCGGCGGCGCCGGCGACTGGTCGGGCCGTACCGGCTTCGTGCACGAATACGTCGAGGACGTCCTTGGCGCGAACCTGGCCGACCACGAGTACTACATGGCCGGCCCGCCGCCGATGATCCAGGCGATGCTGGACGTGTTGCATGCGCGTCACGGCGTGCCGGCGTCGCAGGTTCACTTCGACCGATTCTTCTGATCCCCCATTTCACGTGACAGGTCACGCACCATGAACATGACCGATACCGTCGGCCTGGTCGCCGGAATACTGACGACCGTTTCGTTCGTTCCTCAAGTCGTCAAGATCCGGCGCTCAGGCTCCGCACGCGATATTTCCTACACGATGTACGCGTGCTTCATCGCCGGCGTGAGCCTGTGGCTGTACTACGGCATCGCGATCGGCGCGTTGCCGGTCGCGCTGAACAACGCGGTCGTGCTGCTGCTGGCCGTCACGATCATCGTGCTGAAATATCGCGCCGAAGCACGGGCCGCAGCCGGCAAATCGGCCAATTGATGCTGGGAGAATGAGAAAGGGCGTCGGTCGGCAGCAAGCCGGCCGACGCCCGTGCCGTTCAGGCGGCCGGTGTCGTCAGTTCGCCGATCGGCGACAGGCCCTGCTCGGGGCCCATCGCCGAATAGCCGCCGTCCACGGCCAGATTCGCGCCGGTGATGAACGACGCCTTGTCGGAGACCAGAAACAATACCGCGTTGGCGACTTCCTCCGGCTCGCCGATGCGGCCGAGCATGTGGAATTTCTGCGCGACGGCATTGGTCCGGCGCTTGTCGCCGCCCGATATCGCGTCCAGCACGCCGGACCACGTCCAACCCGGCGACACCGCATTGACGCGGATATTGTCGCGCGCCAGATCCAGCGCCTGGCTGCGCGTCAGTTGCAGGATCGCCGCCTTGCTGGCCGGATACAGCCAGCGGCCGGCCTGCGCCGCGGACGCGCTCGTCGAGCCGAAATTCACGACCGCGCCGCCGCCGGCCTCGCACAGGAACGGATAGGCGGCCTGCAACAACAGGCACGCGCCGATCACGTTGACGTCGAACGCCGCATGCCATTGCGCGCGCGTCGACGACAGCGCGTCGTCGACGTATGCGCACGCAACGTTGACCAGCATGTCGATGCGGCCGAACCGCGCGTGCGTCGCTTGCACGCAAGCGCGAATCGCCGCATCGTCGGCGAGGTCGGTCTCGACGAACATTGCGCGCGCGCCGAGCGAATCGGCCAGCGCGCGACCGCGCGCAACGTCGATGTCGGCCACCGCGACCTGCGCGCCGCCGTCGCACAGCGCGCGTGCGACCGCCGCGCCGATCAGCGTCGCGCCGCCCGTGACGATCGCGGTCTTGCCTTCGATGCCCCAGCATGTCGATGGATTCATGTCAGCTTTCCTGTCGGTTCGTGTCCAGCTCGCGCAACGCGCCCATGCAGAAGACCAGCGGCGCCTGCTCGTGCCAGCGGAAACGGTTGACTCGGCCGACGAAGATCGCGTGATCGCCGCCCGCGTGCACGATCTCGTTCTCGCATTCGAACTGAGCGACCGCGCCCGCGATCAGCGGCACGCCGCCCTGCCCGTCGACGGTATCGACGCCGGAAAACCGGTCGTCGATCGGCTTGGCAAAGCGTGTGCAGATATCCTGCTGCGAGCCGGCCAGCACGTTGACCGCAAAGAAGCGGCAACGCTCGAACGCGCGCAGGTTCGGCGAGCGGCGCGCCAGGCTCCACAGGATCAGCGGCGGATCGATCGAGACCGACGAAAACGAATTCGCCGTCAGGCCGATCCGGCGGCCGTCGTCGTCGACCGTCGTGACGACGGTCACGCCCGTCGCGAAGCAGCCGAGTGCGCGCCGGAAGTCGCCCGGTGCCTGCGGAATCTCGTGATGATGACGCCACGCGTGCGCGACGATGTCGTGGTCATGCCGCATCGCGCGCCACCCGCTCCGCGACGAAGCGCTGTGCCTCCGACAAATCGGCGATCCACGGCCAGAACTCGCGCGGACGCTGAAAGCAGCGCACGAAGTCGTCCGCCACCGCACGCTGCGCCGACGCCGCGCGCAACACGTACATGATCGCGTCGCTCGGCGGTTCGAGCAGTGCGTTCGTGAACGCCGTCGTATAGCTGGCCGACGCGTCCCAGAACGCGTCGAAGGTCTGCTGCATCCACCCGGCGTCGAACGGCTCGCGACCGTGCACGTCGATCGCCCGCATCAGATGGTCCACCATGCGCGACGCGTTGTTCGCGCCCTGTCCGGCAATCGGATCGTTCAGGCAAACCGTGTCGCCGATGCCCATCACGATGCGCCCGGACGCGAGGCGGCCGACCGGATGGCGCACGGTCGGCGTGAAGGCGCCCTTGAGCCACGCGTTCGGATCGGTCAATTGCGCATCGTCGAGCAGGCTCGCCTCTTCCGGCGCGAAGTCGCGCATCACGCCGCGCGCAATCTCGAGCAGTTCATTGCCGTCCGTCGCGGCCTGGAAGCGATCCATGTCACCGCCCGGACGCGCTTCGAACAGGAAGCTCCGGCATTCGCCGACGCCATGCGAGTAGAACGGCAGCGAAAAGAACTCGCCGACACCGAAAACGAAGTTGAACCGCAGCGGCCGGAAGTCTGCTTTCGGCCACGGACGATCGCCGACGATCTGCGGCCCCTTGAGCAGCATCGCCGCGAGATTGCGCGGCGGCTTGTCGTGTACGCTTCGCGCAGCGTCGCGCGCGAACAGCGCATTGATCGCCCCCTTGCCGGACGCGATGAACGTCAGATCATTGGCGCTGGCGATCTCGTCCAGCTCGTCGATGTCGACGCTGCGAAACACGAGCGTGCCGCCGCGCCGTTCGAATTCCTCAGTCCAGCGCGCAAACTTCGTCCGCTGGTCGATCGCCTGACCCGACCGGTCGTGCAGCCGCCCCTTGACCGTCATCACGCTCGCGCCCGACGGCTCGCGAAAATCGACGAGCATCCCTTCGCCGGCCGGTGCGACGTCTTCCCAGAAATTCAGGCCGAGCCGGCGTTCCCAGTCCAGCGTTTCGTTGAACAGAAACGCCGTGCTCGGGATCCTGCCGGCCAGTAGCTGATCCGGCGTGCGGTCCGTAAACACCGTGACCTCATGCCCCCGGTCCAGCAAGCCGAATGCCAGATGAAACCCGGCCTGCCCGCCTCCTACGATTCCGATCTTTCTCACGTCGCATGCCTCCTGTTGGTTTGGGTTATGCGTAGCGTAGGAGGCCGGACAGGGTCGGTAAATTCGCTCGGCTACTTACGACCATAGATGGAAGCACCTATGCGCCATCGCACGGGCACGACGCAAGAAGTGCCCTGTTGCGGAATATCATCCCGTGACACGGCGTATCGGTCCATCGGTGAAGACAAGCGGCCGATCCGTTCACATCGTCATCCATCGTCCCCAAGCGGCTGCCTGGGCCAGATGCCGCACCGATGCCAGCGTGTTACCGGTCGCGCAGATCGGTCACAAACACGCCGAGGTTGCACGCTCCGCGACCGTCGACCGCGAAGTACAGGCGTGCTTGGTTACGACGGGCACGGCCGCCAATTGAGCGGATCGGCGCGTAGCCGGGCACGAACGCGATCGGGATGGTGCCGCTCGCCATGATGGACAGCGTGACGATCGGCGCGTCAGCGGCGCGCGGCGCAGCACACCGTTCCGCCCCGGACTGCCTTGCCCCCTCACCCGTGCCCGGTCGCACACGTTTGCGCCCCGTTGCGCGATCGCACGCGCCGGCTGGCGGCCACGCCGGCCTCGATTTTCTGTTAACCGTGCCGTTAACCCGGATTTGAACCGCGCCGGAGCCATTCCCGCCGGCCTCCCCTACGAGCACGAACATGCCCGCATCCACCTCGATCGAGAAAATTGCCGACTGGGCCGGACGCAACCATCTTGTCGTCGGGGCATTGGGTACGCTGATGTCGCTTGCCGCGCTCGGAATCAGCGCGGCGACACTGTGGGCCGGCCGGAGCGAAGTGATCGAACACGCACATGAGACGTCGCGCAACGTCGCAGCCGTGCTGGTGAGCCAGATCGCACGCACCGTCGAAACGTCGAACAGCGCACTGGTCGCACTCGCGTCCGATCTCGGCAAGCCCCCGGTGCAGCGTATGGATGCCGGGCTGCGGCACGACCTGCTGTTCGAGCGCACCGCAGCCCAATATGTCACCGGCATGGGCGTGACCGACAAGTCCGGCCAGTTGATCGACGGATGCTGCAGCGCGACCCACCATTGGGATTTCAGCGATCGCGACTACTTCAAGGTGCATCGCGACGCGGACGACGTCGGCCTCTACGTGTCCGAGGCCTATCGCGCGCGCTCGCGCAGCGGCAAGGAATCCATCGCGCTGTCGCGGCGCATCGACCGGCCGGATCATACGTTCAACGGCATCGCGGTGGTCGCCATCGACCTCGCCTATTTCGAGCAGCTCCTGTCCGGCCTCGATGTCGGGCCGAACGGGGTCAGCGCGATCCTGCGCGCGGACGGCACGATCCTCGCGAGAAATCCGTCGTTGAACGACAGCCAGATGAACCACCTGCGTCACTCGAAAGCCTTCAACCGGATGGTCAACAGTGAATCGGGCTTCTATCCCGCACGGTCGAGCATCGACGGCACCATGCGGCTGTATACGTATCAGCGGGTGCGGGGCACGCCGCTGATCGCCGTCGTCGCGCCGGCCGAGCACGACGTGCTGGCGGGCATTACGCGCCTGTCGTGGACGGTCGGCATATCCGCAACCGTGATCAGCGCCCTGTTCTGCGCGGTGGTCTGGCTGCTTGCGTTTGCGCTCCGGGACAACCTGCGCAAGCAGACGCTGCTCATGGACCTCACCCGGACCGATCCGCTGACGGGCCTGTGCAACCGCCGCGCGCTCGATATCGCGCTGGCCGACGAATGGGAACGGCTGCAGCGGGGCAGCAACGGCAGCCTGTCGATTCTGTTCATCGATGCCGACCACTTCAAGCAGTACAACGATCGGCACGGCCATGCGGAGGGCGACACGGCGCTGCGCTTTCTCGCCGAATGCATCCGCACGCACACGCGGCGGCGCGGTGATCTCGCCGCGCGCTACGGCGGCGAGGAGTTCGTCGCGGTGCTGCCGGATACGGACGAAAGCGGTGCCGCGCAGGTCGCGGAGGCCATTCGACGCGAAGTCGAACGCAACCGGCTCGATGGGTTTGCGGAAACCGTTCCGGCCTTCACCGTCAGCATCGGCTGCGCGACCGGTCATCGCGCGCGCCCCCCGACCGTGCACGCGCTGTCGCATCAGGCGGATATGGCGCTTTATCGTGCCAAACGCGAAGGCAGGAATCGCGTGTGTTGCGCGGAAACGGAGCCACTCGCGCGCCTGGCTTGACCGGCCATGGGTCGGGCCTGCCTTCTTTCGGCAGCAGAACGTACGCAAACGATTGCCGCGGACAACGTTCATCAATACGCGGTCGTGGAGGCCGGCCGCGCCGGCGAACAGGGCCGCGGTGCCGGCTTCGCCCGACGGTCGAGCCCTTTCCCAGTTCCGACAGATGACCGTCGCGACCGAACGCGGCCGCACCGATCGGCCCGGTGATCAACGCGCAGGAACACCCCGCGCTCGTCCGACAGCGAGGACAGCTTACCGCTCCACTGTCGGACGGGGCGTGGACGGATTCCGGCGAACCCGGGCGCACCATGCTTGACCGAATTTGCGCGGCCGTCTCTATCAGAAGGCCGAGCAACGCACACCACTCGTTGCCACTTTATCTTCCCGGCATACCGCGTACCTGATGGCTTGCCGAGCCGACTGTTCAGTAGTGTGCGCGACGCTCAATTCAGTTCCTTGCTCGAGTAGCCAAGCAACCACCTCGCGACGATCAGACGGTTGATCTCACCCGCTCCTTCGAAAATGTCGAAGATTCGAGCGTCCCGAAACCACTTCTCCGCCAGATGATCTTCCGTCAGCGCGAGCGGTCCAAGGAGCTCCATACATTCCTGCGTAATACGGCGCGTCGCCGAACCACCCAGTGCTTTCACCATGGAAGCCTCGATCATCGTCCGCTCGTCCGTGACGCCGCTCGCTTGCTCGCGCCACTTGGCATGCAGGATCGACAACTCGGTTGCGTCATGCAGCGCTTCGAGCGCGATCAAGCGATCATGCACTGCGGATCGCGCATTGCGCCCTTCCGTATAGTCGGGTGCCTGGTCCGTTTGACGAAGGTTCTCCTTCACCATATCCAGCATGTTGCGCGCGGTCTTGAGGCCGAACGCGGTCACCATTGCGCGCGATCCGTTGAACACCATCATCGTGCGCTTGAAGTCGGCGTCCAGCTTGTTCGTTGACGGCACGCGACAGTCCTGCAGCACGAAATCCGCCGTGTCCCACGCGCGCATGCCCATCTTGTCGACTTGCCCCAGCGGTTGCAGCCCCGCCATCCCCTTCTCGACGACGAATGCACAGAACGGACGGATGCCACGCTCGTCTGGCGGCCCCTTCAGCAGGACGACTGCGCCCGCCGCTTCCCCGAAGCCCGAACAATAGATCTTCTCGCCATTCAGCACCCATTCATCGGCGGCCTCGTCGTATCGGGCGTTCCCGACCATCGCTCGCGGATCGGATCCCGCGCCCGGTTCCGAAATGGCAATCGACAGCAACTTGTCGCCGAAGCGCTCGATCTGGTCCGGCGTACCCGCGTACTGGATAATCTTCGTCCCGAGGAATCGATTCGAGTCGCGCCGCATCCGCACATCGGGGTACTCCAGTTGCAGCAACGCCTGCGTCACGATCGGCCCGCTCGTTTCGGCCGGATCGGATGCGAGCAACGCGTAGGGATCCGGGCGCCCCGAAGCCTCGGGCAGTTCCACCGGCTCGAGCTCTTCGTGATGCTGATCGTAATAGCGCGCGTATCCGCGGGCGATTTCCGCGTCTTCGCGCGCAATGTTTACCAGATACTCGTCTTGGGGGGTGAGAGTAAAGTCAACCACGTTTGATCTCCTTGTTGACAAGTCAGACGCCAGCCACGCCTTCGAGCATCGAAACCGCACGCGCATTCCGATACCACATTTCAATCGGATGCTCGCGTACGAACCCATGACCGCCGAAGATCTGCAACCCTTCGTCCGCGATCGACATCGACTGGCGCGCGGCATACGCGTACGCGAGCTGCGCCGAACGTGCGGCGTCCTTCCCGTTCGCAAGCTCGGACGCCGCCCGCCACCCCATCAGACGCATCGCCGCCACGTCGATGTGCATATCCGCGAGACGAAAGGCGATCGACTGTTTGCTCGCGAGCGCCGAACCGTGAACCACCCGATCCTTCGCATACGGGATCACGTATTCCATGACGCCGCGCGACAAGCCCGTCATCACGGCGGCAAGCCCTGCGCGCGACGAATCGACGAGGCGCTGAACGTTCGAACCCGCGCCGTTCCCGAGGCGAGCCGTATGCGGAACACATACGCCGTCGAGCCGGACGTCGCTCAATCCGAGCGCACGGAGACCGACCGTCGGCACCGGCGCCTCGACATGACATCCCGCCGTGTTGCGTTCCACGATGAAGGCAGCCCGTTCGCCGTCGGCTTGCGCGACGACGAGAAAATGGCTCGCGGCGGAAGCCAGCGGGACCAACGTCTTGCGACCATTGAGCCGCCATCCGTCTTCATCCCGCACCGCCGTGGTCGTCAGCGACGACACGTCCGAGCCGAAATGCGGCTCCATCAGCGCAATGGCCGCAGCATGAAACGCATGCCCCTGAAACACCGGCAACAGCGTCTCCCTCTGCCGAGGCGATCCCTGATCCAGGATCGCCTGGGTAAACGCAACCGGCGCCGCCAGGGCAAGCGCGAGTGTCGCGTCGGCCGCAGCGAGCTCCTCGAGCACGATCGCATTGAGAATCGAACACCGCTCCTGACCGTCGTCGCCTTGCATCTGTACGAGGCCGGTCGACCACAGCGCATCCAGCGTCGAGACGGGAATCTCCGAAGCCCTGTCGAGCTTCTGTGCAATCGGCCGCAACTCCCCTTGCGCGAAGCTTCGCGTTGCGTTGCGCGCCAGTTCCTGCTCCTCGCTCAAATCGAATGTAATCAAGTCTCTCTCCTGTTCTCCTGCACATCGCAGTTCAAATCCGTTCCACCAGGTGTCGCCGCTTCGCTCGCGACATTCGCCCGCGTCGACCGCGGGGATTGCGCGACGCTTCCGCCGGCAAGACTTCTCAGGTCAGCATTTCGTATCGCGCAGAATCTCCGCTGTGTGTTCGCCGAGCAGCGGTGCACGCGCCGCGACGTCCACCACTGAACGACTGAAACGCACCGGGAAATTCATTTGCCGGATCACGCCGAATTCAGGATCCTCGTGATCGACATAGACATCGCTGCTCCTGACTTGCGGGTCGTCGAAGAACTCGTCCAGCGTATAGATCGGACCAATCGCCACCCCCTCCGATTCAGCCCGCGCCAGCACTTCGGCGCGTGTCATCGTCGCTGCCTTGCCGCCGAGCGCTCGCCACATCTCGCCGTTTCGTTCGATTCGTTTCGCCGCCGACTTCCAGGTGTCGTCGTCCAGCAAATCCTCCCGATCGAAGAGCCGACACGCGGCCGCGAACTGGTCGTCGGTCTGGATGTGACCGATGACCCATCCATCGCGCGTGCGCAGCGGATGGTGAATGTCGAGCGCCGGGGCCTGGTGTGCGTCGGGCGTGCGGAACGTATAGTTCCCGATGTTGTCCGTGAGCCCGAACCACGAGAACGCGTTCAACAACGACGCATCGATGCGCTGCCCTTGCCCGCCGCTGCGTTCGCGGTGCAGCAGTGCCGCGAGAATCGCGCTTGCCGTGATCGTCGCGGTCGACTTGTCCACCATCAGGTTGCGGATCGGCTCGGGCGCGTCGCCGCGCCCCTGGAGATACATGACGCCCGTCATGCCCTGAAGGACATGGTCGTATGCGGGCTTCGACGCATAGGGCCCCGACTCGCCAAAACCGGATATCGACGCGTAAATCAACTTCGGGTTGGCATGCTGGAGTAGCTCGTAGCCCAGGCCAAGTCGCTCCATCACACGAGGGCGCATGTTGTGAAGCAGCACGTCGGACGACAGCGCCAGCTCCCGAGCGACGTCCAGATCGCCGGGCGTCTTCAGATCCAGCACGATGCTTTTCTTCCCGCGGTTCACCGTCATGAACGGCGCACCCATGCCATTGTGAAATGGCCCGACCCTGCGCATCGGATCGCCTTCCGGCGGTTCGATCTTGATCACCTCCGCCCCCATATCCGCCAGAATCTGCCCTGCCAGCGGAGCCGATACCATCGAACCCAGCTCGAGCACGAGGAGCCCCGAACAGGGTCCGCTCGCTTTCGCTTCGTCGCTCATGTCTTCCTCCAATGACCCAACGTCATGCCCGAGAGTTCAGCGTCGACACGCTCTCGCCTCGTTCAATCGGCCCGGGTCAATCTCATGTGTGTAGGAAATCTTCAATACAAAATCGATCGACTCACTCCACTAATATGGATATCGAAGTAATTGAATTTCAAAAAACCAGACCGTCAGAAGAGATGCCGTATCCCCACCATCGCTCCAGCCTGTCCGACTCCGGGTGCCGGCACGGCCGGAGCCAGGCTACTCGAAGACACGGAATACACGGCACCGTGTCCGCTGTTCTTCATGTAAGCCAGCAGCCCGTAGAGCGCCGTCCGCTTGGAAAGGTTGTAACTGGCACGAAAAATCCCCATCGTTCCGTCCGCGTCGTATGAGCGGTTCCTGACGTGAAGCACTTGCGCGTCGAAAACCCATGCGACGTACGGGACCGAGACGCCGAGATAGCTGAGATCGGTTCGCACCGTCCGAACGTCTCCCTTGATCTCGCGATGCAGCCATCCGCCCCCGACCTTGACCTTCCCGACGAGAAAATAGCCGTTTGCCTGGTATCTTCGATCGGTATCGCCCGAGTTTCCGAAAGCAACACCACTCAAGCCCGGCACGACCGTCATTGCCGTGGCGCCGGCGCCACCGCGCTGCTCGTCATAGATGAGTGCCGCGCCCCAGTTCGGCCGGTCATATTTCAGCATCGTGGTTAGCGCGCGGCACGACATCGTGTCGCCCGGAAGCTGCCCGCCGCAGTTGCTTGCCGGCAAGCCGTCGCGCCCGAACGAATAACTGACCCCGACCGTCAGATCCGCGAATTTCCCGCGATACTCGACGCTGTTGTCCGCCCGTGCGGCAGCCAGATAGCCGTCGAACGAGCCCATGCTGAAAGCGGCAGGGCCGATCACATCCGCATCGGCCATGCCATACATGGTCATGTTCATTTGCCGGCCGACAGTCAGCTGCCCCCATGCACCCTTCAGTCCGACGAATGACTGCCGTCCAAACAGGCGGCCATTCTGAAGCGAGGTCCCGGACGCGGGCGAAAAGCCGCTTTCGAGCGTGAATACCGTCTTGATTCCTCCCCCCAGATCCTCCTCGCCTCGCAGCCCCCAGCGGGACGGCAAATCGCCGCCGCTGATGGTCGGGAGTCGAACCATCGCCCCGCCTGTTGGCGACGCGTGCGTAAAGAACTCCACGCCCGTATCGACGATGCCGTACAGCGTGATTGTCGATTGCGCGCATGCCGGCGCACAGATGCTTGCCAATGCTGCAAGCAACACTGCTCGTTGATGTCTCATTTGTCTCCTTGACCATGGTGATGGCTCGTTTTTTTACTGCGCGATTCCATCTGGGGGCAGTGCGGTCATGCCGCTACGACTATCGGCATTCCGCACCGTCATTATTAAAAACAGACTATCTTGTTTTTATTGTTCGAGTTGAATCGGCCTCCTTGTGCCAGGCAAATCTCCCGTATCTGATGCAACGAAACGCGGGGTTGCGGCGGCGTGCCACGCCGTTCTGCATCGACCATCGGCCACCGATCGCCGTGTCAGCAACCGGGCCCGCTACCACACGAGCGAAGCAACACCGCGCTCCCGATCACGCCGTATCGCGCAAGAGGTCCAAAGCGACATCCACGATCATGTCCTCTTGCCCGCCCACCATCTTCCGGCGCCCCAACTCAACGAGGATATCGACGGTCTTCAGACCATACTTCTCGGCCGCGACCTCCGAATGGCGCAGGAAGCTCGAGTAGACGCCCGCATAGCCAAGCGCGAGCGTCTCGCGGTCGACTCGCACCGGCCGGTCCTGCAACGGCCGCACGATATCGTCCGCCGCATCCATCAGCGCATACAGGTCCGTCCCGTGGTTCCAGCCGAGCCGCTCCGCCGCCGCGATGAACACTTCGAGCGGCGCGTTGCCCGCGCCCGCGCCCATGCCGGCCAGGCTTGCGTCGACCCGGTCACACCCTTCCTCGACCGCGGCAATCGAATTCGCCACGCCGAGGCTCAAGTTGTGGTGCGCGTGGATACCGGTCTGCGTCGCCGGATCGAGCACCGCCTTCAACGCGTGGAAGCGATCACGGATGTCGCCCATCGTCATCGCGCCGCCCGAATCGACGACATAGATGCACGTTGCACCGTAGCTTTCCATCTTCTTCGCCTCGACAGCCAGGTTCTCCGGCGTCGTCATGTGGCTCATCATCAGGAAGCCGACCGTGTCCATGCCCAGCGAGCGCGCATAGTCGATATGCTGCTTCGAGATGTCGGCCTCGGTGCAGTGCGTCGCGACGCGCACGACGCGTGCACCCGCGTCGTAGGCCGCCTTCAGGTCATGAATCGTGCCGATACCCGGCAAGAGGAGCGTGGCGATCTTCGCCTGCTCGACCACTTCCGCCACCGCCGCGATCCATTCCAGATCCGTATGCGCGCCGAAACCGTAGTTGAACGAGGATCCTCGCAGGCCATCGCCATGCGCCACCTCGATGCTGTCTACCCCAGCCTTGTCCAGCGCCCGGGCGATACGTTGAGCATCCGCGACACTGTACTGATGTCGAATGGCATGCATCCCGTCACGCAGCGTGACATCCGAAACGTAGATCTTCTTGCTCTTGTCGTACATGATCTATTGCCCCCTTAAGCCACGACCGACTGACGCGCCGCCATGCGTTCCGCCGTGGCAAGCGCCGCGCTGGTCATGATGTCCAGGTTCCCGGCGTAGCTCGGCAGATAGTGCCCCGCACCCTCGACTTCGAGGAAAATCGACACCTTCATGCGCGGCGCCCGCCGGGCGGCCGGTTCCTGCGGCATGCGTCCGTTGAACGCGTCGAACTGCACGACCTGCTTGAGCCGATACCCCGGGACATACGAACGCACCGCAGCCACCATCTGCTCGACCGATTCGACGATCGCAGCCTGGTCGGCATCGCCTGAAACCAGGCAGTACACCGTGTCGCGCATGATCAGCGGCGGCTCCGCCGGGTTGAGGACAATGATTGCCTTGCCGGCCTTCGCGCCACCGACTCGCACGATCGCGCTCGACGTGGTCTCGGTGAATTCATCGATATTGGCTCGCGTACCCGGGCCGGCGGAGCGACTCGAAATCGACGCGACGATCTCGGCGTACTCGACCGGCGCGACGCGGGAAACCGCTGCGACCATCGGAATCGTCGCTTGCCCGCCGCAGGTCACCATGTTCACGTTCGGCGCATCCAGATGCTGGTCGATGTTCACGGCCGGGACCACGAACGGACCGATCGCCGCCGGCGTCAGGTCGATCACGCGCACGCCGTGCGGGCGCAGCAGCCGTTCATGCAGCGCATGCGCACCGGCGCTCGTGGCGTCGAATACGTAGCGCATGGATCCGAAATCGGGGTGGGCGAGCAACCCGTCGATCCCCGTCGTCACGATCGGCACGCCCATACGCTCGGCCCGTTTCAGGCCATCCGACTCGGGATCGATGCCGACGAATGCCCCCATCTTCAGGTGCTTTCCGTAGCGGAGGATCTTGACCATCAGGTCGGTGCCGATGTTTCCGGATCCGATGATGGCGACTGCCTGTTTTTCGTCAATCGAGTTCATGGAAAGAACCTCATCAGGAGAAAATCGCGCGTACCGGAGCAAAGCCGTCGATGTGCGCCGTATAGGTATGGCCGGCCTTCACCGCCACCATCGGTCCGAGCGCACCCGTGAGAATCACGTCGCCGGCGCGCATCGGCGTGCCGACCTCGACGAGCGTGTCCGCCAGCCAGCGGGCGGCATTCAGCGGATTGCCGAGGCACGCGGCCCCCGCACCTTGCGATACCGTTTCTTCGCCGTCGGTCATGCGCATCGGCGCGCCGGCCAGATCGAGCCTCGCAAGCGGAACCGGCTGCGTGCCGAGCACGAACAGACCGGACGACGCGTTGTCCGCAACGGTGTCCACGAAACGGATATTCCAGCCCGCGATGCGGCTGGCCACCACTTCGATCGCGGCCAGCGCATAGGCTGTTGCACCGATCAGGTCGGCCACGGTGTGCCGTTCATGGGTGAGATCCTTCTCGAGCACCAGCGCAATCTCGGCCTCGGCCTTCGGCTGCAACAGGCGATTCGGGTCGATCGGCTCACCGTCGACGATGGCCATGTCGTCGAGCAACGTGCCGAAATCCGGCCGGTCGACGCCGAGCTGCTGCTGAACGGCCGGCGACGTCAGGCCGATCTTCCTGCCGACGATCCGCCTGCCGCTGCGCACCTGGCGCTGGATGTTGATCTGCTGTACCGCATAGGCCAGTGCCGCCTGAGCGTTTTCGTCCCGCCCTTCGAAGCGGTCCCGCACCGGCGCACAGGGTGCGTTGCGTTGCTGCGCGTCCCACAACAGCTCGGCAATATCGTTTTCCGGAGTCATGTCGGGCCTCTCACTCGACCGCGCCGGTCTTGAAAAACTTCACCGCGACGTCGTTGAACTCGTCGATCGCTTCGTACTGGGGCCAGTGGGCCGAATTCCCCTTCATGAAATAGAGGGTGCTGCCCGGCACCTTCGCCTGGGCGGCTTTCACCGATTCGGTATCGTGGATGGGGTTGTCGTGCGTCCACAGGAACAGCGTCCCCTCGGGCAGCTTCTCCAGCGGAATCAGATAGTCGTCATGGTGCGCGAGAATGTCGTTCAGCAACGGCAGCACCGCGCGGCTTTCCGGGCGCAGGTAGATGCGCAGGCGCAGATCGACCAGTTCGTCGTCCACCAGGTGACGATTGTCCGGATGCATCAGCCAGTGCATGCGGGCCTGCACCGATTCGTAGGTGGGCGTGCTGTCGATGTTGCGTTTGTTCAGCCCGATGAAGGTCTCCAGGTCCTGCTTGCCCTTCTGAGTCACGATCGGGATACCGCCCGCCGTGTTCAGCATGAGGCGCCGCACGCGATGCGGGTTCGCCGCGGCAAAGTGTCCGGACACCCAGCCCCCGAGCGACTCACCCGAGAGGTGAGCCTTTTCGATGCCGAGCGCATCCATCAGTTCGCCAAGCTGCTCCGCAAGCATGACCGGGTTGTATTCGCGAACCGGCTTGCTGGACAGCCCCTGGCCCACATAGTCGAACGCGACGACGTGAAAGTGCGTCGACAACGGCACGATATTCTTCGCATAGGCCTCCAGATGGCCGTTGATGCCATGCTGCAGGATGAGCGTTTCGGCATTGCCTTTCCCGGCCTCGGCGATACGGATCGTACCGAAGTGCTGGGTGTCGACGTAGCGGATTTCCGCGCCGAGCATGTCAAGCCAGAGACTCATGGGTTTTTCCTCGAAAAGAAGCAGAAACGACAACGCCACCCCTGCGGAACCCGCAGGGGTGGCGTTGGAAGACGAAATGAAGGTGTGAAACGGCCGTGCGCCGGCCGGCGCGCGTTACTGCGGCGGCAGGCTCGCGCTCATGTAGGCACGCGCGATCTTCGACCACTGCTCGGTCGTGAAGCGCGTGTATTCCGGATCGTTGCGCAGAAAGCGCCGCATGACCATCCCGCGATAGATACTCTGCGTGATGTTCAGGACGGTTCGCGCCGGCTCTTCCGCCAGCCCGGAACGCAACAACGCGTCCAGCCACGCCTTCTCGATCGGCAGCCGGTGCTTGCGCGAAATCGTGCGGACCTTTTGCCGCAACTCCGGCTCGTGATCGCCGAGATTCAGCAGCGACATCGAGATGATGAAATTCGGCCCAAGATAAAACTTGGCGGAATCCTGCATCAGCGCGTCGAGGAGGTCGTCCTCCGGCTTCAGACCGTCGATCAGCTTCATGCTGGCCTCGGTCGATGCCTCGTAGAGCTTTTGCAGCGCAGCAAGAACCAGCGCCTCCTTGGTCGGGAAATGATGCGACTGCGCCCCGCGCGACACGTTGGCCGTCGCGGCGACCTGTTCGACCCGGAATCCCGCATAGCCTTTGCTCGTCAGCTCGCTGACCGCCGCCTCCAGTATCCGCGCACGCATCTCCTCGCGTCGCTCTGCCTGGCTGCGACGTCGTTCTGGCACTTTCTTTGTCATCGTAACGTGTTGAGTCGGCTGAAACCGGCATTACACTACCCCACACGACGACCTCGCGGCAAGCGCCGACACCGGGCGGACGCATCGTCGGCGCCATCGACCCGCCATATCCGGACTTCATGACAGGGTCCCCCAGGCGGGTGACGGAAACGCGGCTTCCGGCGCGATGGCCTCTGGATCGCCTGCCGTCAGGTATTCCCACAACCGCTCGAACACCGCGCCCGAGCTGACCTGGCGCACCGCCACCTCATCGCGGGTCAGGCACGCCGACTCCGCGTCTTGCGCGCCTGCCATGGCGCGCACGAGCGTCTCGACGCGCGCCGCCTCCTCCAGGCACCACGCGAAACCGGCGGCCAGTTCGATGTTCGGCCCGACGGCGATGGCGCCGTTCGCCCGCATGACCAGAGACGGGGCATCGCCCAGATGCGCTGCCAGTTGCGCGGCAAGCGCATCGTCACGCAGCAGCCGAGGGTCGTCCCAGAACCTGCAGGCCGCGTTGAACGCCCCAACCCCGTGCCGCGCGCTGGGCACGATGCGCAACGTCGACAGCGCGACCACATTGGGCGGCATCACACGACACACGCCGCCGACGTCCTCGCGCATCCGGTAGATCTGCTGATGGATACGCACTTCCCCGAGCACGCCCGGCGGCAACGGCGCATCGATCCGGACGATCGTGCCGGGTTCATGCTGGCCGATGCATCCCATCGGTCGCGACGCGCAAACGAGAAACGACGTGTCGTCGATCCGTGCGCTGCAGTGCCCCCACGCCTGTACGAGACCGTGGCGCGCGAGCGCGCGTGCTGCCACGCGTACCCGGCGCTGGAGGACGGAGAGATCGACGCCGCTCATAACGCGTGTGCTCCGGCGTCGACGAACACCCGACCGCCATCGATCTTCACCGGCCAGCTACGGATCGCGTGCTCGCACGGCATCGCGCACGGCGCGCCGCTACGAACGTCGAACCGGCCGAAGTGCCAGCTGCATTCGACTTCATATCCGTCGAGCGACCCGTCCTCGGACAACGACGCCTCCCCATGCGAGCAGATGTCGTCGGTCACGTAGAACGCTCCGTTGACGTGATAGATCGCCACGGCGTGCCCGGACGGCAGCGTGCCGCGGCGGATTTCACCGTCGGCCACTTCGTCCGACGCACAGAGTTCGACCATTTCAGTTGTCGTGTTCATTCCGATCCTCACAACATTGCGCTGCCGCCGTTGACACTGATTACCTGACCGGTGACGAACGCCGCCTCCGGCAACGCCAGATAACCCACCATCGAAGCCACTTCGTCGACCTCCCCTACCCGGCCGATCGGAATCACGTCCACGAACCGTTGGGCGAGGTCCGGATTCGACTGCTTCACTTTCACCCACGCGTCCGTATTCACCGCGCAAGGCGCCACCGTGTTCACGGTGATGCCGTTCAACGCGAACTCGCGCGCCAGGCCCGTCGTCAATGCATGCACGCCGCCCTTTGCCGCGTTGTATCCCGCGTGATCGGGCAGGCCGTTGCGAACCGAGTCGGCACCGATGTTGACGATCCGGCCGTACGCCGCGGCGACCATGTCCGGCAGAAACACGCGGCTGCACCAGATCGCCGTCCACAGGTTCCTGTCGATGGTTGCCTTCAGCGTCTCGGGCGTGTGCTCGAGGAACGGGCGGATGACACCGCCGCCGGCACAATTGACGAGGATCTGCGCGGGCCCGAAGCGCTTCGTGACGGCGCGATGCAACGATTGCACGCTGCGCTCCCTGGACAGATCCGCCGCATGCGCGGCAATCGCGTTGCCGTACGACTTCGCGAGGCGTTCACAACTGGCTGCCAGCCCTTCGCGATCGAGATCCGACACCATGACCTTCGCGCCCAGTCGCAGCAACCGCTCGGCAATGCCCAACCCGATGCCGTGAGCGCCGCCGGTGACTACCGCGACATATTCATCCAGACTGTTCTGTTTGTTTTTCATCACGCTCAACCGATCACCTTCTGAATCGTCGACACCGATGCCTCTTCTCCTGCGCACTCGATCGGACCGCTGCGGCCGAACTGGCCGTCCGGCACCGCGCCCCACACGTCGAGCGACTCGGGTACGGGCTCCATGTAGCGCGGTGGCCGGGCGCCGTGTTCCGCGAATTCCTCCATGCCAAAGCTGTACTCCACGGTGATCCCGTCCGGATCGAGGAAGTAGAAGAAGATGCTGTCGGACGGCGGATGCCTGCCCGGGCCGAACACCACCTTCACGTCGTGCTTCTTGATCCGGTAGAGCGCCTTGCCGATGTCGTCGATATCCGTCACCATGAAATTCACGTGATGGAAATGATTGCTGCTCGCCGGCCCGACCGCGAACGTGTGATGAAACGGATTCGGATGACAGCGCATGAACGCGATGCGATCTTCGATCAGATCCGAAACCCGGAATCCGAAATCGCTCACGAGCGAATCCCGGCTCGCGGCGAAATTCTCGGAGCCGATCACCACGTGGCCGATGCGGGCGATCTTCGCGACCGTCGGCACGAACGGTTTGCCCATATGCGTGTTGCCGACGAACAGCTCGAACAGCAATCCGCTATGGCGTTCCCGCACCCGGAATCCCGGGCCCTGCTTCATCTGCCTGGATTCCTCCTGCGGCACCCAGGCCGGCGCCATCTCGAGCCGCTCGAAATGGTCGAACGCTGCCCGGACGTCGCTTTCCTGCTCCAGTTCGAAACCCACCCGCTTGAGCCCATGTTCCGGCGACTCGCACAGGAGCATGCTGTGATGATCCCGGCCGCAGCGCAGATACGCGACACCCGCGCTCCGTTGCATCAGCTCGAGACCGACGATGTCCGTATAAAACGCGATGGAGCGGTCGAGGTTCGTGACGTTGAGCGCGGCGTAGCCAAGTTTCTTGTAGCGGAAAGGAAGCGTGATATCCATGATTGGCCTCGCTCAGAGAATGATGCTCACCCGCCCGTGCGGGCGCAGCGCTTCGAGATCCAGAAAACAGCGCTTTTCCACGATCCGCAACTGTCCGTCGACACGTCGCAGGCGATAGTGCGTGCTCCCGACATACGCATCGTTGCTGCCGAACTTGATCCGGTAGGTCACGAAAGCGGCCGCGACCTTGATCTCGTCCGGACCGGCGTCGAGGATGCGGACGTTGCCGACCAGATGCCGGGTGCGCGAGCGCGGATATTCGGAGTGAGCGGTTTTCTTCATCAGCCGAATCACCCGCTCGCGCAGCCGCACCGGATCATCGGCGATGTAGAACAGGCTGTCGTCCGCGCTTGCAGTGCGCGGCAGATCGGTCGACGGCACATAGTAGGTGCCGTCGTCGGTGAACAGCGACAACCAGTCGTGGAGCTGCCACGTATCGAGCAGCTCTGCCTCGTGAAACAGCAGGTCCTCGACTTCGACTCGCGTCACGTACTCCGCGAAGTCGCGGGACGACGGGATACGCACCGGTTCCTTTTCGATCGTGATGGCGTTCATGTGCGTGTCCTCAGGCTGCGGTTTCCGCCGAACGTTGATCGGCATTCGGCTTCGACGGGGACGAAGCGCTGATGTACTGGTTCCAGCGCGTCCAGAACGCACGCATCTGCAACTCGTCGTCGTAGTTGGGCGACGCCTTGCCCATTCCCTTGGAGATATCGCTCCACGGCACGAGGCGATAGTTGTTGAATCCGTTCTGGCACGACTCCAGCGCTTCGACGTCGTCCGGCGTGGCAAACCCGCCCGGTCCGAGGAATTCGAGGAAGTTGCTGAGCCGGAATTTCTTCGCCCAGTCGGATTCTTCGTTGGGTGCGAGTGACCAGCCGTTGACCAGCATGTAGTTCGGCGCCTGCGGATAGAACGTCCGCACCGTGATCGCCATGATGTCGTTGATGACGAGATTCGGAAAGATCAGCAGGTTGCGGTTCTTGTGCGCCATACGATCGGCCATCTCCTCGCCGTGCAGTTCGACGAGGCGCGCATAGATTCCGTCGATCTCCTTCTTGCCATCCTCGCCCCACAGCGGTACCCAGGATGCAATCGGGCGCCCCCACGGCGCGGTGTACTCGAGCACCGCGTGACCGTTGCCGAGGTCGTAGCTCGTCCCTTCGAGCTTCGTGCTCGACAGGCTACCGTTGGTGTTCTTCAGATAATCGAGGTAGGTCGCGTGCGTACTGACCGCGTGATAACCGTCCACGCTGTTTTCCACCAGCAGCTTCCAGTTCGCACGAATCGCATACTCCTGCGTGCCGCTGGAAATCGCCATGCCGCTCTCCGAATACTTCGACACCAGGTCGAGGTATTCCTTCGCACCCGCCAGATAGTCGGGCAGCGGTTCCACGTCTGCATTGAAGCTGACGAAACAGAAGCCGGCGTAGATATCGAACTTCGGCACGGGGACGAGGTTGCCTGCGCCACTCGCGATGAAGTCCGCGCAATAGCGCTCCTTACCCGGCTGGCTCTTCAGGTTGCCGTCGCAACCGAACACCCAGCCGTGGTAGAAGCACTGGAAGTTCTTCGAGTTGCCGGAACGATCTCGACAGACCGTCGCACCGCGGTGCGGACACGTGTTGAAGAACGCGTTGATGCTGTTGTTCGTGCCCATGGTCACCAGCAGATTGCGACGCGCGATCGTCCGGGTGACGAAGTCGCCGGGCTTTTTGAACTCCGATACGTGCCCGACATAGAGCCAGCACGTGTCGAAGATCTTCTCGTATTCGTCGAACAGAATCTGCTCGCTGACAAATGTCTCCCGGGCCACCCGGAACTGGAGATTCGTCTCGTCGATCTCCATCCACTTCGTCTCACTCGTCATGTTCTTATCCTCTCGATTTGGATCGCGTGCACTCAAAGCACGCAATTACGTAACGGGATGCCCGAATCGGCGAGGTGCCGCGGGTCCACTCGATCTCCCTGT
Organism: Burkholderia sp. Ac-20349; assembly: GCF_017104865.1. Lineage (NCBI taxonomy): Bacteria > Pseudomonadati > Pseudomonadota > Betaproteobacteria > Burkholderiales > Burkholderiaceae > Burkholderia > Burkholderia sp. Ac-20349. The sequence continues at coordinate 31,853 of NZ_JAAGPM010000005.1, read as the reverse complement.
TTCACCCAGCGGCGAGCGACCGCCATGTCCTTGGGCGAATTGACGGACGAACAGCCGGTGACGTGACCGCCTTCGTCCAGCCAGAAAATACTGAAGGCGTCTCCGTTTTCGTCGCCCCGGATGACGCGCGTCCCGCATGTCGCATTCCCGACAACCTGAAGATTCGTCCGCCCCTGGTCGGACCAGAACCACACCGGCGATTCGTAACGCACGGACTCGCCCAGCAGATTCCTGACCACGTTCAGCGAATGATCCCGAGCGTTGGCCCACGTCTCGATCCGTCCAAACGCGCTGCCGGCCGGCTGCGAAGCAATATCGCCCGCCGCGAAAATGCCGTCGATGGCGGTCTGACCGTATGCATCCACCCGCACGCCCGCGGCATCGGTGATGCCAAGGTCGTCGAAACCGCCAGTGTTCGGCGTGACGCCGATCCCGGCCACCAAGGTGTGCGCGGCGACCAAGCTGCCGTCAGACAACGTCAGACGGCCGTCCTCGAATGGCCCCGTTACCTGTACCCGATAGCGGACATCCACGCCTGCGCGTGCATGGACCCTGTCGAGGTAACGCGATACCACCTCGTCCACACTTCTCGACATCAGTCGATCCGCACTCTCTATCACGGTCACCTGGCATCCCAGCGCGCGCGCCGCCGCGGCAACTTCCAGCCCGATGACGCCGCCGCCCACGATCGCGATGGGCTCGCCGCCTTCCAGGTCCACCCGCAGCTTGCGGGCATCTTCGACCGTACGCAGATAACGCACCCGGGCGGGGTCGGCGACCGTCGCCGGCAACTGCCGGGGATTCACGCCGGTCGCGATGACCAACCGGTCGAACGCGACCGCGCCCCCGTCGTCCAGCAAGACCCGACGCAGGCTCGCGTCGGTCCGGACAACCTTGCGGCCGAGGCTGAGCTGAATCCCATGCCGCTCAAATTCGGCATGCGCCTTGATCAACCGGAGTTCGGCCGACGCCGGCTGCAGCATCTCCTTCGACAGTTGCGGCCGTTCGTAAGGAAGATGCGACTCCTCTCCAATCAACGCGATCTCGCCGTCGAAACCCCGCTCGCGCAGACCGAATGCAACCGTCGCCCCGGCCTGACCTGCTCCCGCGATCACAATCCTCTTGATCCTTTCGTTCATCACGATTCCGTCTGAATGCGTCCGTCTTCCTCAACTCACAACATACAAACAGACTAGCCCGTCTGTTTTTTTGCAATTGTTGTGCGGCAGCGTGTTTGTGTCAACTCGGGATGGCCATATTTCGCTGCTGCGATGCAGCAGCACGAGCGCCCCGCTCAAGCGCGCCCGCTCCCGGTCGACCTGCCCAGGCGAGTCAACGAACAAGGGTCAAGCCCGCCCGGTACGCGAACGTCAAGCGCCGCTGCAGGCCCAGATCGCGACAATCGTGCCGCACACGCCCCACATCCAGGCCTCGAATGCGATACGCCACGGCAGCGGTGCCGCCTTGATCTCCATAAAGTGCAACAGCACGGCGCGCCCCTTGATCGCCGCAATGAACATGATGGCCACAACCGCCGTCAATCCGTTGGCCAGACCATGATGCTCTGCAAGAAAACCGCTGCAAAGCGTCGCCACCATCAAGAACAACCACACGAAGAATGCCCGGGCCGAAGTCGTATGCGCCTGCTCCATCATTGCGCTCCTACCAGATAAAGCATCGGGAAAATAACGATCCAGAGCAGATCGACCATATGCCAGTACAGTGCGCCCGCCTCGATCCACTCAAACAACGGCCCGTCATGCACCGGCTCGCGAGCCGCCCTGAACCAGAGCGTCGCAAGAATGATCATTCCGGCGACAAAGTGGATGAAATGCGCACCTGTCAGCACGAAATAGAACATGAAGAAGTCGTTGGTCAGCATACTGATGCCATGGGAAAACTTGTCGAAGTATTCAGTCAGCTTCGTCACCCCGAAACCGGCACCGACCAACATGGCCAACAGCAACCAACGCCTGGCCTGACCCACCTGCGCGCGCCGCGCGGCGTTGACCGCAAATGCCACGAACATGCCGCTCGTCATCAAGATCAACGTATTGAGCAGACCGAGTCCGATATTCAAACTGCGGGACGAGACGTCAAACAGTTCGAGCTGACCGCGCCGCTCGATCATGAACGCCACGAAGAACGCACCGAATATCGCAATATCGGCGATGATGAAGAACAAGATGCCGGGCACCGGCGCGGGCCGGGCATCTTGTCGCGGGGCTTCGACCGTTGCGTCTGCCGAAGCCGGGGAACCAAGACTAGTCATATCGACCCACCGTGCAATGAGGTCATGCGTTCGACAGACGCGCACCGACCGATTGGCGCGCGACGTTTCCTGCCAGCTTCAATCGATCCGCGCGCTCCTGCTCGAGCCGCGGCACGGCCTTGAAGACATAAAACGTGATCAGCAGGATGTAGCCGAACCACACGAGGAACTCGACCCAGAAATTCAACCATCCCTGTCGAGCAAACAGCCCCGTCTTGAACACCGGCATCATCAACTCGAAGAGAAAACTCAGGCCGGCCCAGATCGAATACCAGCAGGCCCAGCGAGGAAACAGCGGCTTCGCACGCCGGTCCGTCAGGCCGGCCATCCCGATCGCGACCATCGGAATGGTGGTGATCGCATAGAACATGTCGATCAACAGCCAGCCCATGTCATAGAGCATCTGCAGCGTGACCGGCGACAGTACGTCGGGACGATACGCCCCCGTCAACCAGAAGACCGACGATGTCACCAGGGGCACGACCGTCAGGCCGCCGCCCCACATCTGCAAGGTCGAAAGGACATCGTTTTCCTCCGGATTGAGCCGTTTCATCACGTTGGTGATCGACAAGGTCCACGGCAAATACAGCACGCCGAAGAGCATCGCGCCAGCCATGCCGGCACGCACTTCGTTGTAGTGATGGCGGAAGAAATCAGCCATCTGTTCCGGTGTTCGATCGGCCGGGATCGGCGGAATGTTGTATCCGAGCATGCCCCAGCACAGCAGGAACGCGGCCAGAAAAATCGGCCCGCACAGTGCACAAAGCCGCCAGTACCGGAAATATGCGCGATTGCTCATCGTTGAATCCATCATCTCTCTCCTTCGTGCTGGTTGTGTTGCTTTAACAAAGAAGTACTGCTAATCACATTCCTTGAATACGCCGGCTCACCAATGAACTTATGCTCGCCCCATCAGGCGGTTCGCAGCCAGCTCACCGCTCAACACGGCCGCTTCGACGCCCGCATGGGCGAAATAATCGCCGGCCAGATAGATGCCCTTCGGCATTTCGCCGTGCAGCGAGTTCAGCATTGCATAGTGTCCGGGGCCTGCGATCGAAAGACCGCGCTTGTAGCGGAACAGATGAACGAATGTCGGCTCCGGCGCCGCACCGAAAACTTCCGTTACCGCGGTCACCGCCTCGCGCTTGATGTCGTCATCCGTCATGTGTTCCAGCGGCGGCGTGTAGAAGTAGACACCCACCGCCTCGCCGCCAGGCGGAACCGCATTCGGGTGGCGTTTGCTCTGCAGGACGCAGGCGCCCCAGTTTCGAAGATCGTTGGCAGGCAACGCAACGCTCACCGGGAAGTTCGGCCATGGATTATTCGCGTAGCAGACTTGAACGTGCGCGTACTCGGAATACAGGCATTTTCTGAGTTTCCCGGTCGACTGTTCCGACACCACGCCCTCGAGCAGGTCGGCCGATACGCCGGGCTCCGACGCGAGAATGACCGCATCGACGGTGTAAAGCTCGTTGTTCGACGCGATCGTGTAGTTCCGATCGTTCTTGTAGATCCCCCTCACCGGGCTGGACAGACGGAGATCGACGCCCGAAGCCCCTTCAATGAGCCAGTCGCAAATCTGCCCCACGCCTTTGGGCGGAACTTGCAGCGAGAGTTTGTAAAACTGCTGGATGATGGCCTGATACAGCGGCGTCGACAGCCAATTCATCGGCACCGCATACAGGAATCCCATATAGGGAACCGTAATGTAGTGATGCCCCTTCTTCCCGAGCACACGCAAGGACCAGTTCTCCAGGTGCTCGCCGTTGTCATGCTTGGCCAGCTCTGCACCGTCAAAGCAGGATTTCGGCCCCGGGGACAGCAGTTGTTTCAGGACGCCCAGACCGATCCGGAGCTTGTCGAGCGTACTGAAGACAGGCAGCTTCAGGAAACTCAGTACCTGATCGAAATCCACGGTGTAGCGCTGCCTGTCCCAATCGACGACATGGGTCTTGGCGTCCCATGCGACCAATTCGCCGTGACGGCCCAGTTCCTTGAGGATCGCATTCGTTCGCGGATAGATGCCTCCCATCAGGAACAATGCGCCGGAGCCGAGATTGAATCCGTCTCGATGGACCTGGCTCGTTCGCCCGCCGACATGATCCTGGCTTTCGAACAACACGGTCTCATGCCCATGCTTTCGCAACGTATATGCGGCGGTGCATCCAGCCGGGCCGCCACCAATGACTGCAACCTTCACAATTGTTCCTCCCATTTGCTACGACGCCCCGAATTCACTGAAACGGGGTCGCCAGGCTTACATTCGAACCGCTTCATGCTCTCCGCTCGCGTTCACAGTCAAACGTGAAGCCGGCCAGGACAACGGAAAGCGCACCTGGATATCCTCGACCACCCTTCTCGCGACTTCCGCGCAAGCAGCCGTCCCCCCCGATCCCCACGGCTTGACGCCATCCCCCACGTTCCAGAGATTGCCCACCGGCGTCTGGCTGGGCAGGTCGTAGCCGGTAACGGCGCGCTGCGCGGGCCATTCATGCGCGGTGACGTCGACGGCGACGATCCTGGCGTTGTCGAAGCCGGGGAAATGCTCACGAAGGTCATCGAACAGCAGTGCCGTTTCCTTCTCCACGTCGAACTGTCCGCAAGGTGGTCGCGGTACCGATGCACCGCAATACAGGTGCCATCCAGGCGGTGCGCGCCTGAGCTCCGGAGCGCTGAAATTCGCCGCATACACCATGCGTCTTGTCTTTGCGAACAACGCCAGCCCCGGAAAATGCGCAAGCGGTTGTCGGCTGGCGAAGTGGACCGTGATGATTGCGGCAGGATGAGTCGCATCGCGAACCGATTGCACGTAGCCGCGCGGAAACTGCGCCTCTTCTGCCAGCAGCGCTGTCTGCAGCGGACCGATATTGCTGACGACGGCGTTGCAGGGAACCGTCGTCGATCGTCCGCCCCTCTCGATCACGACGGCATCGACCAGGCCCGTGGCAGAGAACTCGAGTGCCTTCACGGAAGCATCGAGCCAGACCTCGCCGCCCTTCGACACAATCAGATCGACCAACGGCTTCCACACCTCGATCGTTCCGCCGGGCGGCAGTCCGAACTTCCTGAACGCGGTGTCCTTTGTGAAGTAATGCAGAAAGACGTCCGCCTGGAATATCGTGCTATTCGCGGCAAACATCGCGCCTACCGCGTTATCGATCAGGCCATGAACAGCCGGGCTGCGGGTAAACCGGTTCAACCATTCGGAAAGCGACTGCCCCTTCTTGGGAGCAAGCCACGGGATGAGGCCCGTCATCGCCGCCATTGCCTTTGGCCCCGCATTCCGCAGCCACCCGCCGATGCCTTCCGACAGGTTGATGTCTTTCCCGTTCGCGCGCAGAACAGTCGATGCACGCCGGGGAATATGGAGATCGAGCGCAAGCCCCAGATCCTCGTAGGTCTTCGCAACGGCACCGTCCACTTCGATGATCAGTGCGCCCGTATTGCACAGGAAGCCGTCGACTTCCCGCGTCGACGCCCGTCCCCCCACGCGATCGAGCGATTCGACAAGCAGCGTTCTATAACCCAGATGGGCGAGTCGAGCAGCCGCACATATCCCGCCCGCTCCCGCACCAATCACGACGACATCGAAACCCGAAGATTCAGCTTGCATAGATCACTCATCAAATAACGTGCGATGCGACACTAGAACCGCTGTGTATAGGAACACGCGACGTGAAACATCGAATCGGTCACAGAAATCGGCACGCTGCTCCCGGTGTTCCCGCTGCTGGCTACGCGCTTGGGCAGCGAATAGCCCAGCGCGAAGTCGATCGTCCCGCCTCGATTGAACGTATAGGCGCCCCCCGCCGTGATGCTCGTGGTCGGTGTCGAAGGAATGATGGCGAGCAATCCGGAACCCGGCGCCGCCTCCTGCGCATAGTGGAAACCGCCACGGAAAGTCCAGTTCGCGTTGTATCGGTATTGCGCCCCAATGGAGAACACGTTGGTGTCCCTGTAGTTCAGCGGAAGCGCCAAGGAAATGCCCTTGCCTGATCCATCCTGGGTGAACCCGACTCGCAAACTGCTCATGACATCGCGCCAGAACACGCGCTGATAGTCCGCCGCGACCGTGAGCCGATCCGACAGGTCCTGGCTGATACCGACCGTGAACGAAGCAGGCAACTGAAAATCGGCGATGCGTACCGTACCGCCGATCGGAATATTGCCGGCAGAAGCACTGACGGCGGTAACCTGCGCACTCCCGGTCAGGTCGCTGACGTGCGTCTTGAATTGGTACGCGAGCCCCAGCCTTGTCCTTGGCGTAGCCTGATAGGTCAACCCGAGCTTGCCGCTCACGCCCCAGCCATCGGCCGCGCCGCCGGCGATCTTGCCGTTGCTGAATTGCAGTTGAGCGCCTGAAAGACCCGGAATGCTCATCAACGACGACAACAATCCTCCCGAGAGTCTTCCCTGGGCCCCAAGCACGCCGAGTTGCGAAGCATCGAACAACAAGCCCATATTCGCCGCGATCAGGACAGCCTCCACTGCCCCGCCGACGGTCAGCTTGTCGGTCACTTGATACGCCATTGAAAAGGGAATTTTCAATGCCATGAGACGGGAAAAATTATCCAGCCCCGTGTCTACGCCATTTGTCGTCGTTCGGGAAAGAAAGCTGCCTGTGCCATATTCGGTCCCGACACCAGACGACGCAAACACGCCAATGCCCAGTGCATAACGCCGATATCGCCACAAGTAGGCCAGCTCGGGCGCATAGTAGGGTCCGTTATTCCTGCCGCGCGTATGGGAGTCTGCGATCTCCCCGGTCGCTTCATTTTTTGCCTTGACGTTAGCCGTGATCACCCCGGCACCGAGCTCGCCATAGCTTCCTTCGTTCATGAGCCCGAGGGTGGCCGGATTCACCATCATGCCGGGCAGACCGACATTGCTGGCCGCGGCCACGCCACCCATCGCGAGCGAACTGGCGCCGATGGCACTGATATTGAATGCGTCCTGAGCCCACACGGTCCCGCTCGAACATTGGGCGATCAGACATCCTGCCGCCAAGGCAGCACGTGCTCCCGTCATGCTTTGTCTCCGATCTTTTATATCTCTTGTCTCGTTGCGCGGCGTGATCGCTGCGCTCAACCGCACTTCATTTCAATCACCTGCCAATTGATACGGATTCCATAACGTATCGAATTTACTTATGTCTTGCGGATTGGCGTTCAACGTGTCCCGCTATCGGTGAACTTGTCGTAGAACACCTTGTCGACCGGAATGCCATATCGGCCGAGCGCGGGAATCGCCGCGTCAATCATCAGCGGCGGGCCACAAAGGTAACCCTCGGCCCCACTGCAGAACCCGGCTTCGATGTGGTCGGTGACCAGCCCTCGTGCGCCACGCCAGTCGCTGTCGATCGGTTCGTGCGACAGCACCGGAATGAACCGAAAGCTGCCTTGCCAGTGCGCGGCGATGTTCTCGATAGCGTCCAGCTGGTACAGATCCGCCTGCGTCCGCGCGCCGAACAAAAGCGTGCAGTCGCGCCTGATGCGGTTTCCCCTTGCATGTTCAAGCACGCTCATCAACGGCGCGAGGCCACTGCCGCCGGCGACGCACACCATCGGAGCCTCACCGCCGCGCAAATGGAAAGTGCCCAAAGGCCCTTCCATTTCCAGCGATGTCCCGTCCAGTTGTCCGCTGAACAGCGCCTCGGTGAACTCGCCGCCCGGAACCTTGCGGATATAGAACTCCAGTGTCGTCCTGCCTTTGCGTTGCGGCGCATTCGCGAAAGAGTAGGATCGCGCTCTGCCTCCGCCCGCCTTGCGCAGATTCGCGTACTGGCCCGCCGCATAGTTGATCGCACGATCCGTCTGCACCGTGACCTTCAGGATGTCGTGCGTGAGCGGCTCGCTTGCGACGATGGTCGCGGCATATTGTTCCGCAGGCCGCAGATCGACCGCAGCCGCTTCGATCTCCACGACGGTGAGTTCGTCGCGCGGAAACGCCTGGCACGCCAGGATGTATCCCGCGTCGAGCTCCTGCTTGGACAGCGTGTAGCCGAACGGTGTCGCCTCTCGAACCCGCCCCTGCTTCAGGCGAGTCTTGCAGGACGCGCATGTGCCAACCGTGCAATCGTGCGGATAGGCGACGCCTTGGGCCAGCGCAGCCTCCAGCAGCGTCTGTCCTTGCCCGATCTCGATCGTCGCGTCCTGGGGCAGAATCCGCAATTGCCTGGGCTTCGATTTGCCAAATGCCGCTTTCAGAAAGTCTCGCATCAAACACCACTGATCTTTTGGGTCGCCGGCCACACCGGGCGTCGAAACGACAGTCCGACCAGGATGAGCACAACGACGATGGAAATGATCGCGAATACCAAACCGGGAACCAGTCCGATGAAGGACGCGAGATTCGCGTCTCCCAGCCGGTTATTGCCGAAGGTAAGCGCACGGTTGGGCGCAAACAGCGCGGCCCCGTAGAAGAGCGTGTTCGCCCAGCCCGTCCCGACCATGAGCCATCCGAGACGGCGCCCGAGCCAGGGTTCGACGCCGAGCACGGGCAGCGTCAGCGCCACCAGAACGATCAGAAAGGCGTTCAGCAATTGACCGATGTGGAATCGAACCCACGCGGCACTGCTTCCTGGCAGGTGAACCGACACGAGCCGGCCCGGCCACGGTTCCAGCCCGCCGATCAGGCTCACCAGCAACCCGATCCCGGCCAGCATGCCGATCAACAGAATCAGCATGCCGTGCCCGATCATTTGCCGCTGCAGGTCTCTCGTCTGGCTCTGCACAAGTTGGGGGGTCATCGTCACGGGTAGTCTCCGTTCAGTACGCGCTCAGCTGCCGGCCCATGCCGTCGTGGTCGGCTTGCCCGGCTTGGTCGGCGGTTCGTCAAACCAGTCCTCCCACCCAACGCTCCGGTTCTGCTCCATCGCGAGGCGACGCTCTGCCGGTGACGCAAACTCGTTATCCCAACGACGCAGCGCCGGCTTGATGATTCGGCTGTACCACAACGGGGGAATGAACCCCGAAAGGAAGCAGACGATAATGCTCGGCATGATGATCGCCTGCCTGTCCGGCACCAGCTTGTAGTACGGGAGGTAGGAATTCAGGTGGTGCTCGGCGTGATTGGTGATCTCGAACGCGTACAACCGGGAAAGCGTGCCGTAGTGATTCCACACGTGCCGCTTCTCGATGGGGGTACCGACGACCCGGGTCTGACCGAAGTGCTGGTAATAGTTGAATGCCTCCACCCAGAAACGCGCGATCACCATGGCGATGAAACACAGGCCTGCTGCCTTGACGCCGCCGATTGCATGGATGATGCCGACGAACACCACGACGGCGAGGATCGCTCGCCACACGGAGTGACGGATCGACCAGCGCGAGTGGCCGCGCTTCTCGAGCGTGTCGGCGTCGAGCTTGAGTTCGAGACGGGTCGATTCCCACATCGACCGGATGACGAAGCGGTACAGGGTCGCTCCGCGACGCGCGGTGTCGACGTCCTCGGCGGTACCGACATCACGGTGATGGCCGACCACGTGCACTTCCATGCGCATGCAGTCGAGAAACGCGATCTGCCCATAGCGCCCGACGAAACGGGCGAGACGCCCGCGCGAGTGATAGAGTTCGTGCGTCGCCGGTACGCCCGGCACCACCGACAGCCAGGCCAGACCTGCGACACCACCCGCCATCTGCAGGGCAGTCAGGGCGTGATGCCCGATCGACCATGCAAACACGAAGTACATGACGGGTAACAGAAGCGTCGCAATCCAGACCGGCAGATAGGCCCAGAAGTGACTCTTCATCCGGCGCTCCGACAGGTCGAGCGGTAGCAGCGCGTCAAGCATCGCGATGGCCGGAAACGCACCGATCGCAATCCACGTCAAGTCGCCTCCCCGATAAAAACCCCAGATCGCCAACGCCTGCACGAACGGTGCAAAGTAGTACTTAATGTATTCCCACATGATCGGTCTCCTCAACCGCCCAAACACAATGCCCGGAAATCGGTTATCGACTAGTCGTCCAGCAACGCGCAAACCGTCTTCGTTTCGGTATACGCAGCCAGGCCCTCTTCCGATACTTCACGCCCCCAGCCGGACTGCTTGAACCCGCCGAACGGCGCGGCTGGGTCGATGACGCCGTGACAGTTGATCCATACCGACCCCGCCTGCAACCGGTGAGCCACGCGATGTGCCTTCTTGATGTCACGCGTCCAGATGTTCGCCGCCAGCCCATACGCCGTATCGTTCGCGAGGCGGATCGCCTCGGCCTCGTCCTTGAAGCGGATGACGCTGACGACCGGCCCGAAGATCTCCTCCTGCACGATCTTCATCGATTGATCTGCATCGGCAAACACGGTCGGCTGCACGAAGTAGCCCTTGTCGCCCACCTTCTGGCCGCCGCACACGAGGCTCGCGCCTTGTTCGATGCCGGACTGAACGTAACCCAGCACGCGCTCCTGCTGCTTGCGCGACACCAGCGGGCCGAGCATCGTGTCGGCGGCCTGGCCGTTGCCGACCTTGAACTGCGCCGCGACCGCGGCGATCGCCTCGACCACGCGATCGTAGACGCTGTCCTGCACGAACAGCCGGCTCGCGGCAAAGCAGATCTGACCTGAGTTGAAGAACACCGCGAGCGCGGCGCCGAGCGCGACCTGATCGAGGTCCGCATCGTCGAAGACGATGCTCGGCGATTTCCCGCCGAGTTCCAGCGTCACGCGCTTCATGTTGCCGAGCGAGTACTCGACGATCTTCTTGCCCACCGCCGTCGACCCGGTGAAGGTGATCTTGTCGACGTCCGGGTGACGCGCCAGTGCCTCGCCCGCCTCATGGCCATAACCGTTGACGATGTTCAGCGCGCCTTCGGGCAATCCTGCTTCGAGGCACAACTCGGCCAGCCGAAGCGTGCTGAGCGGCGTCAGCTCGGTAGGCTTCAGAACCATCGTGCAACCCGCGGCCAACGCGGATGCAATCTTCCAGGCCCCCAGCGCGAGCGGGTAATTCCATGGCGTGATCGCACCGACCACCCCGACCGGCTCGCGACGCGTATACGTGTGGTATTCCTTTCCGTCGAACGAGATCGGCGGCGTCGAGCCACTCAGCTTCGAGCACCATCCGCCCATGTAGCGAAACACGTCAACCGTCGACGGAAGATCGATGACCTTCGCGAACGAGATCGCCTTGCCGGTGTCCACCGACTCCAGCCAGACCAGCTCGTCGGCATGTTCCTCGATCTTGCGAGCGATGTTTTCCAGAATCCGGCCGCGGTCGATCGGACGGATCTTGCGCCACGCGGCGGACTCGAATGTGGTTCGCGCAACCTTCACGGCAGCGTCGATGTCCTCCTGTTGGCCGCGAGGCACTTCCGCGATGATCTCTTCGGTCGCGGGGTTCTCGACGGTGATCGACTGGCCGGAAAGCGCATCCTTCCACTGGCCGCCAATCAAGTTCTTGTTCCTGAGACGGGTCGGGTCCGCAACGTGCGGCACATTTGCATTCATGGCGTTAGCTCTGCGATGGATTGCTGTAGTGAACCTCCGAGAGACGATCAGAGACTCATGAAAATGCCGCCGTCCACGACGACGTTCTGGCCGTTGATGTAAGACGCTTCGTCGCTGGCAAGCCAGAGCGCCGCGCCGGCAATGTCGTCAGGCTGCTGCGGGCGCTCGATCGTTCGCATCTGCGAAGCCACCCCTTCGAATTGCTCATGCTGGCCGGCGTTGGCGATCGCGTTCGCCGAATGGGTGTAGCCGGGCGAGATCGAGTTGACCAGGATCCGGCTCTTCGTGGCCGCGAATTCGCGTGCCATCGCACGGGTCATTGCCGCGACAGCGCCCTTGCTCGACACGTAATGCAGCATGAACGGAACGCCGACATGCGCGATGACCGAAGCGATATTGATGATTCGGCCGCCGCCACCTTCGCGCATCGCCGCCGCTACCGCGTTCGTGCACAGCCACGGGCCCTTGACGTTCACCGCATAGAGTCGATCCCAGTCCTCGACCGGAATCGCTTCCATCGGGATGCCGTTGAGTCCGGTGAAGATGCCGGCGTTGTTGACCAGCACGTCGATTTTCCCGAACTGCTCCACTGCCGCGGCTGCCATCTGCCGGACGCTGTCCGGATCGGCCACGTTCGCGTGAACGCCGAGCGCAACGCCCGGGCCGAATTCGGCGGCGGCCGCTTCCGCCCCCTTCACGTCGGCGATCACGATCTTCGCGCCTTCAGCGGCATACTTCTTCGCGATCGCGTTGCCGATACCGGTGGCCGCACCCGTTATGATTGCCACCTTGCCTTCAAGTCTCATCGTCTCGCTCCAGTTTGATTCAATAAAACAGACAGACTGAGCTGTCTTTTTTGTGCCAGATAGTGCCGCTTCAAGATGTCTCGGGATTCGGAGAACGGGGATGGTCCGGCTCCCAACCCATCCGCAACCGCCGGGAGGATTCGATGGTTCGCACCATCGATATCCGCCGTTTCGTTGCAGAACGATTAAAGCCTTGTCTTCGATCGACATCCCCATCCCAAAGGACGGGTATGGACCTAGGAAAAACCCGGGGCCCTGAAGTCGTGACGCGCGGTCAGAATCTGACCAGCGGCGCACAAGCGGCAGATCTCGCCCGCGGTTTTGTGCATCGCAAAATGGCGAGACCGTCCGGCAGTTGAACGGGGTTCCCGACCGGCTGACCCGCATCCATCCCATACGCGGCAACCACGTCAATGTCGTACGCCTGGAAGCACTGAACTCGATGAACTGGAACAATTGGTCCCGTGGACGGCTTGCGCCCCCTGATTTCGGCTTCGAGCGCGTGCCGACCCGCGCGTTTGCGCTGCTACGCGCCCGGGCACTTCCCCGCCTCACGGTAGTCACGGCACCGCCCGGTTACGGGAAAACGGTCCTGTTGAGTGCAATCTACCGCTGGCTGCGCTCCGGCGACGAGCGTTGCCTTTGGCTTTCGCTCGACGAGCGGGAGCGAGATGTCCGCTCCGTCCTGGCGCTCCTTCGACAGGCCCTGACGGACGCGTCGCAAACGACAGACGACCGGCATGCGCAGCCGGCCGGTCCGGTCGCGGACCCGGTCGACATTCTTGATCCGAATCACGCGCTGGAGGCAATCGTCGGCGACCTGCGCCAGCTGCGCGGGCGCACGATCCTGTTCATCGACAACCTCGATGTGTGCATCGATCCGATGGTTTCCGCCTTCATCGAACGCTTGACGTTTCATCGCGTGCCGGATGTGCGCCTGGTCGTCTCCAGCGTGCGTAACCTCCCGATCGATTTCGTCCGGATGAAACTCGAGGTGGATGGTCTGTTGCTCGGGCCCGACCAACTCGGTTTCAACCGCGACGAGACGAGACAACTGTTCTCGTTGTCGGGATTCGCGGGGCTAGACGACAGGGCGGTTCAGGAGATCCATGCGCACACCGAGGGGTGGCCGGCGGCAGTGCGCCTGGCCCAGGTTCTGATGTCGGAGCAACGGCAGTTTCCGTGCGACCCGGCTTCAGCGCACTTTCCGCCAACGCCGCTGCGCGATTTCAACGGCGACCAGAAAGACATTTCCCGCGTGCTCACCGAACGCGTCCTGTCCATCATCGATCCCGCACGGGTGAACTTCCTGATGGAGGTCGCGCTCGTGCGCGAATTCAACGTGGAGCTGGCGGAGTTCATCACCGGCAATCCCAACGCTCGCGACTGGCTGGACGACCTGCTGCAGCGTAACCTGCTGATCTTTTCGATCGGCGTCGGCCGTCGATGGTTTCGCTTGCACACGCTGCTTCGCGAGTACCTGCTGCAGGAAGCGAAAGACCGCCTGTCCCCCGCGCGCCGGTCCGAGGTATTGAAGAATGCGGCCCGCTGGTACGAGGATCGCAAGGACTACGTGTCGGCGTTGGGGAGCGCACTCGAGGCGCCGGACGTAAAGCGGGCCGAAAGTCTGATCGGACGCATCGCGCGGCACGTTGCGGCAGACTGCGGGCAAATGTCGTTGTTCGTGGAGTGGACTGAGAAATTGCTCAGTCTCGGCGGCGATTTGCCGGTTCAGGCACAAGGTTGGTATGTCTGGGCGTTGTGCCATCTGATGCAGTATGAAAAAGCGGGATCCGCGCTGGAAATGCTGGATCGGCGAATGTCGGAAGATCCCGCCCCGCCTTCGGCCGCACTCGAAACCGCCGATCTCTCATTCCTGAGAATCGTGCTGGCGGTATCGACGGATGCACTGGACGCCGCTCACGACGAGGCGCTGGCGTGGCTGAACGACACCGGGCACTACGACCCCCTTCAGGTCGGCACCGTGACGGCAGTGGCGGCCCTGGCCGCCCTGGATCGCGGGGATCTGGCCGAAAGCGAGCGGCACCTGGACGCTGCGGACGGCGCGATCGAACGATCGCACAGCATCTTCCTGCGCGCATGGATCGGCATTTTGCGCGCGGCCCTCGCACTGTCTCGCGCACGACCGGATCTCGCCGACCGGATCCTGGGCAACGTGCGAGCCCGCGTCCTGTCTGAAATCGGGGAAAGCTCTCCCGTGCTGGCCATCATCGATAGCGTGCATGCCCGTGCGCTGACCGATCAAGGCAAGTTTGCCGACGCACGCGTGCCGCTCGAGCGCAGCATGCAGCCCGCCAATCATTTCGGCGTGCCCATGACCACCGAACTCGGGCTCGGCGCGTGCGTGGCCATGAAGCCGGATGGCGAAATCGCCGACACGGCCGATTCATCCCTCGACGAAATTGCGCGCCGGTACGCACCGCGCATCATGACTCTATTGTCGGCACAACGCATCCGGCGGCGCCTGCATGCCGGCATCGAAGCCGAGACCGATTCAATCGAACTCGCCGGCCGGGTCATTCAGTCCGGCAACCGGACGCACGCGACAGGGATGCGCGAGCGCAGCGACTGGTTGCTCGTCGGTATCGAGCTGGCCATTGCGAAAGGTCTTTTCAAACAGGCCCATGACACGATCGATGCCGCCATGCGACTCGCCACCACGCAAGGGCGCACCAGCGATCGCGTGTCCCTCCTGCTCGCATCGATGGATGCCTATGCCCGCGCAGGAAGAAAGCGGGAAGCGACACGAGCACTGTCACGCGCAATCGGTCTGGCACACACCGGCTCGCTCGTCTATCCGTTCATCCTGTATCAACGAGCCGTCGGCAAGCTTGTCGCCAAAGCGAGTGCCCGCGATTTCGCGTTGATTCGCCCCGCCGAAATCGATTTTCTCGACCGGCTTCACGCCATTTGCGGTCAATCGCAAAGCGATGAAGACGGCGACGCTACCCGCGCCTTCAATTCGGCAGCCGGGCCCGTCGATGTGGTCCAGCCCCTCACCTTGCGCGAAACGCAACTCCTGCGTCTCGTCAACGAAGGACTGAGCAACCAGACGCTGGCAGACCAGCTTTCGCTCAGCCTCCCCACTGTCAAATGGCACCTCAGGAACCTCTACGGCAAGCTTGGTGTACGAAACCGCTCTGCGGCGCTCGCCAAAGCGCGCGCCTATGGGCTGTTGAACTGATTCGGGCAAGCCTTCAAAAAAGAAACAGACTATACTGTTTATTTTTTGAAGGTTGCATCACAATCCTCCAGGATGTTCCCGATCAATCGCATTGTCTGAGGTATCGATGAGTCACTGGATCACGCTGGTGAGCACACATGGGCCGATGAATGGATGGTCCGCCGAACCGGACGACAAGCCGGTCGGCGGAATCGTGCTGGTGCATGAAATATTCGGCGTCAACGCCGACATGCGCAACATCGCCGAAAGGTACGCCGCCGAAGGATATCTGACGGTCGTGCCCGCGCTGTTCGACCAGGTCGAGCGAGAAGTCGAACTGGACGACTATGCTGCCGACGACCACCTGCGCGGAAACACGCTCGCAGCGACACTCGGCGTCGACACCGCGGCCGAACTCGTCGCGACCGCCGCTGACGCGATCGGTCACGCAGGCGAGATTGCAATCGTTGGATACGGCTGGGGAGGCGCGGTTGCGCTCGCCGCAGCCCGCAAGATGTCGTTACCGTGCGTCGTGTACTACAGCGTGCCGACGCCCGTGTCGCCTCAGGACGGAACCGGACCGGTGCTGGCGCATTGCGGCACGCTGGACCCGCAAGGTCCGTCCTCACAGCCTGCCTCCGTTGACGATGGTTCCGCGTCCGTACAGATTCGCCTTTACCCGACCGGAGACGGATTCGATCGCGAAGGAGACCCTCTTCATTACCATGAGGAGAGCGCTTCGCAGGCCTTCGGACACACCGTCGAGTTCCTCGGCCGGCACCTGCGTGTACGAGGTCACTGACACGCGCGATCGGTCGCCCTGGTCGGCGAGCAAACCTGCATTGCGGCATCAAGGAGAAATCGGGGCCGGGCGCGAATGCGTCGCGCCCGGCCCCCAAGGTACAAGATCAGCGCAACTCGGGAAAATCTTCTTCCCAATACTCGTCCGCGAATCGCCCGGTTCCTGACTCGCGCTCCATTTC
Organism: Burkholderia sp. Ac-20349; assembly: GCF_017104865.1. Classification (NCBI taxonomy): domain Bacteria; kingdom Pseudomonadati; phylum Pseudomonadota; class Betaproteobacteria; order Burkholderiales; family Burkholderiaceae; genus Burkholderia; species Burkholderia sp. Ac-20349. The sequence continues at coordinate 15,164 of NZ_JAAGPM010000005.1, read as the reverse complement.
CAGCCGCCGCAATTCGACACGGCGAATTTTGCCCGAGATGGTCTTCGGCAAATCGCTGAACTGGAGTCGCCGAATCCGCTTGTATGGTGCAAGCTTTTCGCGCGAGAAGCGAAATACCTCACGAGCGAGATCGGGGCCGGCATCGTAACCGTGGCGCACCATGACGAACGCCTTCGGCACCGACAGGCGCAGCGGGTCGGCACTTGGCACCACGGCCGCCTCCGCGATCGCCTCGTGCTCGATCAGCACGCTCTCCAGCTCGAAAGGACTCAGCCGGTAGTCGGATGACTTGAACACGTCGTCCGCACGACCGACGTACACGTAATAGCCATCGTCAAGACGCAGTGCAACGTCCGACGTGTGGTACAAGCCATTGCGCATCGCATGCGCGGTCGCCTGCTCGTTGTTCGCATAGCCGGTCATCAAGCCGGCCGGACGCTGCTCGAGAGGCAACGCAATTTCGCCTTCGCTCGCGGGCTGGTCGTCGGCATCGACAAGTTCGATACGGTACCCGGGCAACGGCCGCCCCATCGATCCGTTGACGACGGGCTGGCCCGGAGAATTACCGATCTGGCAGGTCGTCTCGGTCTGGCCGAAGCCGTCGCGGATCGTGACGTTCCATGCATGCCGCACCCGCTCGATGATCTCCGGATTCAGCGGTTCGCCCGCACCGACGATCTCACGCAGCTTCACCGGATACGACGCAAGCGGCTCTTGCACCATCATCCGCCAGACGGTCGGCGGCGCACAGAGCGTCGTGACCCCACAACGAACGAGTACATCCAGCGTCTCTTTCGGTACGAAGCGCGCATAGTTGTAGACGAACACGCACGCCTGCGCATTCCACGGTGCAAAGAAGCAGCTCCACGCGTGCTTCGCCCAGCCCGGCGAGCTGATGTTCCAGTGCACGTCACCCGGCTGCAAACCGATCCAGTACATCGTCGAGAGGTGTCCGACCGGATAGCTTTGATGCGTATGCTCGACGAGTTTCGGCTTCGACGTCGTGCCCGACGTGAAGTACAGCAGCAATGGATCGGTCGCCTTCGTCGGACCATCCGGTTCGAACGAGGCGCTCGCATCATATGCGTGGCCGAAGTCGATCCAGCCACGTGCTGCGCCCGGCGCAGCGCCGACCGCGATGAACGTCATGTCGGCATCGAGCGCCTCGAACTTCCCGAGTTCCGCCGCATCGACAACGACGAAACGCGCCCCGGCCACGTCCACCCGCTCGCGAACATCGTCCGGGGACAGTTGCGTCGTCGCAGGCAGCACGACGGCACCGAGCTTCATCGCGGCCAGCATCACGTCCCAGAGTTCGACGCGATTCGGCAGCATCAGCAGCAGCCTGTCTCCACGTGTCACCCCCAGCCCTCGGAGGAAGTTGGCCACGCGCGACGAGCGCTCGGCCATCTGCGCAAACGTGAACGTGTTGCCCGGCCCGGCCGGATCGTCGACGATCCATAACGCCGGGTTGTCATTACGCTCGGCCATCACGTCGAAATAGTCGAGCGCCCAGTTGAATGTTTCAAGTTCAGGCCAGGTGAACTCGGAATACGCGCGCTCGTAGTTGGTGCGATGCTGCAGCAGCAGATCGCGCGCGTCGAGAAAAGCCTGCGCGGAAGGAGTAAATCGTGTCATCGCTGTCTCACTCAGTGCGGTCGCACACTTTGTTATCTGCTTCAGTTATCGTTGAGCATTGCCGGTGGTCATGTCATCGCCGCCGCACAATCGTCATGCGCTGTGCTTCGATCGGTACCTCGTGGGTCCGCTGCGGCGAAAACGGCACTTGATCGCGTCATCCGGCAAGTCACCGTCGTGCATCTGCAGCGCGGTCGATGTTCCGCTCGACATGCACTGCATTCCTGTCATTCTTGTCAATGCGCGGTTGCGAAACGCAGAGCGCCGTTCCGCGATACCGTTACCGAGTGTATTGGCTTGGATTTCCACGGCGTAGAGACGAAAAAACCCATCTCATATGCAAAAACGCACGGACCCAACGCAGAGAAAGTGACCTGGGACGCCTCTTGTTACCGACATTGGAAACGTCACGACCCACCGCGTCGCGAAGCCTGGTTTCAACTCGCCCACGGTGCGGTTTCAGCGCCGGCAGTCCGCGTCGTCACGCGTTGTGCGAAGCCTGAGTATGAGCAGATAATCGTGCTGTATTGATGAGGTCAAAACCTGACGGAGCGAACAGATGGAGCCGGTTGGTATCTATGCTTCAGTTGCGATCAGCAATGAACAGCTGACCCGATTCTATGAAGACTGGGGTGATGCGTTGATCGACGACGTCCGATGCATTTTCGGCAAGAAGCCGGGCCTGCAGCGGGATAGTTCAGGTGGCTTTATAGACCCGGCAACCGGGCACTACCACAATCCCGGAAACAAGCTGGTCATCCGGTATGACGAAGCCACGGAGACCTTGTTCTATTACTATCAGCTTGAATTGCGCGATCCAGACAGCATGGCGGAGGTCCCGTCCTTCCGCGCATTTACCCGCATTGCAGGATATCGAGACCAAGCCGGCGCGGACTATGTCGCATTCTCGCCCAGTGCGCCGAATTTCCTGATCGACTCGCTTTGGCGTGCCTATCAGTTCACTCGTGACGGGTTGAGCGCAATTGCAATCGATGCGCTTCCGCCAGATCGACAACGCGAGCTTGATGTCTTGTCCTGGCGATACTATTGGGGGCCAATCGAAGCCATGTTCGAGAGGATGGACCGTCGCGAAGACGTTTCCTATTTCAGCAACTTCTTTCCGGAGAATTGCTTTGATCCACCGCTTCTATCGCTGCTGGGTGTCGAAAAACCCGCCTACGATTCGCGAATGATGCCAGCGCCCTATCCACCGTCTCGTCTAGAGATGCCGTGATGCCCTCCTTGCGCAGCCGGTGCATACCCTGCACATAGTCAGGTAACAGACGTCCGGGCATGGCGATCGATGAAAACTTCAAAGTCGCCATCCCTCATCTGATCCTATTTGCCATTCCTACCGCACACAGAATCAAGTCGGAGTGCCAGTGAATGGCATCTTCGGCGACGCAAGCTGCCGCAGAATCGTCAAGTGGACATCGAGATCCACCTTTCTCAGATGGTCGAGATTGATTTGACCGCCAGCAATCAGAGCCGGCTCAAAGCCATACATCTCGTTCGGCTCGAGCTGTCCGAGCTTGCCGACGGCGTGTTTGAACAACGGCTGCTTCGACTCGTCCTTGAAGTCGCATTCACTCCGCGTCCTGGCGCCAAAGAAGGTTTGAACACGGAAGTCCGGATTCTTGAGCGGCCCCTTCATATCCTTCTCCAGAGCAATCAGGGAATGCGTAGGGCATGAAACCGTCAGGCTCGGCCCGGTCTTCTCACCCCACGCATACAACTTCCCGAACGCTGTTCGAGCGATGACATGATAGTTATCGACTTCCTCGAAGATCGTGCCCGCCAGCCAGATATTAAGGATGTCTTGATACTCGTCCGGGTTCACGATCCAGAACAGGCCATCTGCATAGCTACCCCAACCTTCTTGCTCCCAATACTTCAGGAGCTGATCCGGCAACCTATTCGCGAACCTGTCGAAACTCGCGCGCGGAACCTCGACCCGGTTAGTGGCCTCGGAGAAGGTCTCGACAAAAAGGGCAAAGTCTTCGTCTCTCACGTCTGCCTCGTTCCGGGTACGACAGTTTTGTAGGCCAGGGTCACCCTTCACCCATGCTTCGGCGCGGCGGACACATCGTCATGCCGCCGCTTCGTTCCGCCGCGCCGGGTACGTCACGCGCCCGTCACCCGGTGCGACGGGCAGGACGCTCACGCGCTCAATTGCCGTAGATGTCGAAATTGAAATAGCGGCTGGCGATCTTGTCATACGTTCCGTCGGCACGGATCGCGGCGAGCGCCGTGTTGATCTTGTCCTTCAGGTCCGTGTCTTCCTTGCGAATGCCGATGCCCTGACCCGGTCCGAAAATCTTCGGATCGTTCAGCTCACCGCCCGCGAATGCATAGTCCTTGCCTTGCGGCGTATTCAGGAAGCCGCGCGATGCTTGCACGCCATTTTGCAACGCGGCATCGAGCCGGCCGTTGGTCAGGTCGGCATACACCTGATCCTGGTTCTGATACGAAAGGATGCGCGCGCCGATACCTTCCCAATGCGCCTTCGCATACGTCTCCTGCATCGAGCCTTGCAGCACGCCGACGGCTTTACCGTTGAGCGATGCCGGCGTCGGCTGGATACCCGAGCCCTTTTTCGCGACAAGAAACGTCGGTGCGTGCGCCGTCTTGTTCGAGAAATCGATTTGCTTCAATCGCGCAGGCGTCATCGACATCGACGACAGGACCGCGTCGAATTTCCGTGCCTTCAGGCCGGGAATCATGCCGTCGAACGCATTTTCGACCCAGAGGCATTTCGCATTGAGGCGCTTGCACACTTCATTGCCGAGGTCCACGCCGAAGCCAGTCAATTCCCCGGACGGCTTCTTGTATTCGAACGGAGGATAAGACGGGTCGACGCCAATGCGAATCGTCGTCCATTCCTTGGCAAACCCGGTTGCGGACATGGCAAGCGCAACCAGTCCGATCATGATCCTCTTCATTATTTTCTCCATGTAGTTGAAATAACTGCGTTGGCATTTACCCTTCGAACAGATCGATTCGAAACGGGTGACGACGCCTGATTCGTCGAAACCGGATACCTGCATGACAGCCGCCGAGCCCCCGCCGTCGGTCGCCACGCCGCCTCAACCCTGCATTCCTCTACCGCGACAATGCGACGGCATTGCCGCCAAGCAACGGCAGAGGCAATCATTCGTATTGGATAACGCGACGACCAGACGGACGATTTTCCATCCTCTGTTTCGGGGAATAGCGGGCTTTTTCGCCGTGCTTGATTCGGCACACGCAAGCATGAGCCTTTTTCAGATCACCGATTCCGGCTCTATTGTGCCTGATCCGATTGAGCATCCAGAATTTCGACGCGTCGGCTTCATTCGATTGCTATGCGGAGCATTGTCAACTTAACGACCATCGAGGATGAAAATGCAACGGACGACAATCTCAGTTTGTCGGAGACGGATTCGGGGCCACGCCAGTGAACTCGCGCCAGGCGTCGAAGTGCATAGCGAGTTGTTTGCGATGGGGCGCCGGGCAGGTGCGCAATAGAAGCGTGCCGCGGCCACGAAGAATTGGCGGGGCGGGACTGCAAAGACGCATACCGACACGAGAGGCAGCCTCCGTTGGGTGCATGCCTAGGTAGAACGCGTACGGTTCGAACTCCGTTCGAATGGCCCGAAGAAGATGTCGCCGACAGTCTCTTGTTGACCGAATGCCGCCGGATGCAGTCGCCCCCGGCAGCCCCGCAACGCCGCATTTCCCCCACCGGCGGACTTGGTTTGAGACAAAGAGCGTCCCGCCTGAACTCTGCGTCGCGACGGATCGCATTGTCCTTCGGGAATCAATCTGGAAATCAGGAGCTTACCGTCGGAACGCGTGGCCCACTTCGCGAGTGGAAAAATTTAATGCGGACACCGGCGAGTTGACGACATTATTTTGGTAAGACCGTCAATAAAGTCGTCAACTCAGGGGCCGGATGCCTGGATCGGCGGGGATTCTGGCGTGACAGATTTAATTTGCTCTACGGCTGACGGCTGATCAGCCAGTCGCCATTGAGCCCGTCGACCCAGTGCGCATAGCGCTGGCCCATGAACGGCGGATGCCAGTGCAACGCCTCGCCGCGCGCACGCAGCGCATCGCGCAGCCGCGTGCCCCGCGTCGCGATGTCAGTGCGCCTGCGCGGTGGCCGCCGCGTTGCGCGGCTGCCGCAACGCATCGCGCACCACCGGCATGCGCGAGACGTTCGCGCCGGTGATGTCGAGCGTCGCGCTCGACACGCAGCCCGTTGGCGTCAACGCCCGACCATCGAGCGTATTGGCCGCGCAGACGATCTGGCTCGGTGCGCAGCTGGGTGCCTGTATCAGGTCGAGCGCCGCGCCGCCGATCGACGTGAGCGTGTTGCGTTCGATGCGGAACTGGCACACGTTGCCGAGCGCGCGGACGCCGGAGTACCGGACGCTGGACAACCGGTTGTCCAGCACGGCGACACGGGTGACCTTGCCGGAGTAGGTGTTCAGGTCGATGCCGGCCATGCCGGTTTCCGGCCGGGGATTGCCGGGATTGGGCAAGGAGATGTCGGAGATCGTGTTGTTCGACACCACGACGTTGTTCGCGCCGTAGGTGTTGTACCCGTCCTCCTGGCCGACCAGGATGCCAGCTGCCTTCTCCACGCCGCGCACCGTGTTGCCGGTGATGGTCACGTCCGCGCCGCCCACCACCGTGATGCCGCGCCCCCAGTAGTTGCCGGACACGTTGTTGTTCCGGATCAGCACGTTGCTGCTGATCGCGCCGTCGGGGATGTAGCTGACGACCGCGATCAGGTCGTCGCCGGTGCCGGTCACCGTGTTGTCCTGCACCAGCACGTTGCGCGAGCCGTAGGTGGTGTGGATGCCGTCCGCGAGCGTGTCGCGCACGTCGTTGCCGACCAGCGCGACGTCCTTGCCGCCGAACACGAACAGCCCGGCGCTACTGCCGCCGCGCACCGAGACGTCGAGCACCTGCACGCCGATGCCGGTGATCTCGACCTTGGTGGACTCGGGCGTCGTCAGCCGGGTCGTGCCGGTGCCGACCAGCGTCACGCCGACGAGCGTCGAGTTCTTGCCGCTCATCACGATGGTCTGGTCCTCGCTGCGGGTGGCGCTGAGGGTCGCGCCATAGCCGGAAATCACGACCTGCGGATTCTTCACGGTCAGCGAGCGGCTCACCGCGTACTGCCCGGGCGCGAGCACGAGCCGCTGGCCGGGCTGCAGCGCGTCGAACGCCTGTTGCAGCGCATCGGACTGATCGCTGCCATTGGCAGCCGGATAGACCGTGACGTCGGGGGGCGCTGCGCGCGCGATCTGGAATGATGCGGCGCACAGCGCGGCGATAGATACGGCGGCGATTCGGAATGATCGGTTCATATCGGATCTCTTATTGGGTGTGAAGTTGGGTGAAGCGTAATGACGTTATAGGTCGCGAACCGGATGCGTCAGCGCGCCAGATCACATTAATGGAATCAAGGTGAAGATAATGATGGCGCGCAGGAAAATAGCGTGTGGTGAGATCGCAGTGTGGTACTCGAAAACAACCGGGCGGCCGTCGAACGTCATGCCCAGGTTCTTGACGTTGACGATAGGGTACCGTCAGTGTTCAATGCTCAGTGCATCGCCAATTCGTGTCTCACAGCAGCAGCATATTGGTCGATAATCGCCGTCATTGCGACATGATCCTGTCGGTGCCAGCGCAGCAACCGGTGATCGTCATCGCACTGTCGTAAAAGCGCCTCCCGCTCTTGCACTGAACGTCAAGCGCTCCGCGTTCGAAAAAATGGCTCGTCCATACGAGCCAAGGAATCTACAAAGGGACGACCGTCACGAGGCTCCGTTTCTTACAACTCGCTCCATGACAGTTGCTCGGGCCGTTGCTTCGTCGCAAAAAACTGCTTTGCGGCTTCAATCATTTGCTCTTTACTCACGACACAATCTTTCGACAGATCTACTTCCCCGCCGAGCTTATTCTCGTAAAACTTCTCCGTACCACCTGTCTCGGAAGTGCCTTTCGAAACGAAATTCTCACCAATGTCCATGTAATAGACGACGGCAACATTGCTTTTTGCAAAAATATTCAATTGAGGAAAACCACTTTCCTCAAACGTCAAAACAAAATGATTTGCGTCGAATGCAGGTCGTCTACTGAGGAACTCGACCAGATTATCGACCTCATCGATCTCAATCTCACCGTCAAAATCGTCTGCGTACATCTCAACAATCTCCTTTCGCGGGGGATTTTGGCGAATTGCTATTCCCCGTAAATACTTTTGTCTCACCAGTTGCGCCACGCTTGACCGGGATCGCTCCTTCAGGTGGAACGACGGTCATCCTGGCGTTTTCCGGCAGGAGAGATTCGATGTACGGCATCCGGGCATGCCGTCGATCGACGGGGGAATACGTGGTCACGAAGAACAACGTCATGGGCAACCATGTCACCGTTGATCGCTGGACGCCCTGATCAATCCGCCAGGTCTCGCCTGAACAGTGCGACCAGCGTCTCCGCGGCCAGCGACAGCGGCGCATCGCGCAGCTTGAGGATGCCGAGCGTGAGCGGCGGGAGCGCCATGCGCAACGGGATCCGACATGCCTGCGCTGCATAAGGCTCCACTGCGAGCATCTCGGCCGGACACGAAAGCAATGCGTCGCTCCGCGTCATCAGGTTCCAGCCGACGCCGAACGTATTGACCCTGACGATCGAATCCGGCAGCACATGGTGCGTTCGCCGCACATGGTCGAGCAGGTTGCTGTGCTGGCTGCCTGACGACAGGTTCATGACCCACGTGCAGCCGACGAGCTGATGCCATTCGGTGGCTGTCTCCAGCGGATGTCCGCGCCGGCATGCCACGACCGTCTCCAGCACCTGCAGCGATTCGAAATGGAACTCGCCTCTGACTTCCTCGTCGGCGGGCGCCGCCACTGCGAAATCGATCGAGCCGTCGCGCAGCGCGTGGAGGACGTGCGGCATCATCCCTTCCTCGACCGTGAGCTTCGCGAGCGGCATGCGCTTGCGGAAGCGCTCGATCACGCCGGGCAGCACGCCGAGAAACACCATCGGCGTCACGGCAACGGATACGTGCCCATGCTTGCCGCCGAGAATCTGCCGAATATCCTGGCGCGCAAGCGTCAGCTGCGCTTGGGCGAGCCGTGCACGCACGGTCAGTTGCTGGCCGCACTCCGTCAGCGTCACGCCGCGCGTGCTGCGCGAGATCAGCGGCGCCTCCAGGTCCTGCTCCAGTTCGCGGATCGCCTTGGTGACTGCCGCCTGGCTCAAGTGAAGATGGCGCGCGGCGCCGCGAATGCTGCCGGTTTCAACCAGCGCAAGCCACGCCTTCAAGTGGTGGTCTTTCATGTCTCCTTCCGCGGTTCTGCATTCTTGTATTTCACGCCATGGCATGACTGCCGGACGCCCTGTCGTTCGGCCCAGATTCTATCCGCGTATGCGCGTCGGAGCGGCCGATCCGCGCGGTCGCGGCGCCGCATGCGCTCCGGCGGCGCTGACAACCACAAGTTGTCTTCACCGAAAAAAGCTCGTCTTATGCGACCAATACTGTCCGGTTAGGCTTCCTTCAACGCGTGCCCGGTCGGGCGTTCGCGGCAAACCATAACGATGTAGAACAAGAAGGAGCGAGACATGGAACAGCAATTGTGGCGCCTGAGCGCAACGGAAATGACGGCACTCGTCGCGCGCCGCGACGTGTCGTCGAAGGAACTCGTGCAGAGTTGCCTGCAGCGGCTCAATGACGTCAATCCGCGGATCAACGCGATCGTCGACGTGCTTGCCGACAGCGCGTTGGCCGCCGCCACGGCAGCCGACGAAGCGGTTGCGCGACGAGAGCCGACCGGCCCGCTGCACGGCGTGCCGGTGACCGTCAAGGTGAACGTCGACATGGCCGGCTTCGCGACGACCAACGGCGTGAAGGCCTTCGGGAACCTCGTCGCGCACGAGGACAGCCCCGTGGTGGCGAACCTGCGCAAGGCCGGCGCCATCATCATCGGACGCAACAACGCACCGGCGTTCTCATACCGCTGGTTTACGGACAACGACCTGTACGGCCGCACGCTGAACCCGTGGCATCCGGGCCTGACGCCGGGCGGCTCGAGCGGCGGCGCGGCGGCGGCCGTTGCGGCAGGCATCGGCCCGATCGCACACGGCAACGATCTCGGCGGATCGATCCGTTACCCGGCCTACGCGTGCGGCGTCGCAGGCCTGCGCCCGACCTCGGGCCGCGTGCCGGCCTACAACCCGACGCAGTCGCAGGACCGGACGCTCGCCGTTCAGCTCGCGTCGGTTCAGGGGCCGCTGGCGCGCACGGTCGGCGACCTGCGTCTTGCACTGTCGGCGATGGCCGCGCCCGATTCGCGGGACGCGTGGTGGATGCCCGTCGCGCCGGACGGCGGCCCCGCATCGACTGCACGGTTCCCCGTACGCGTTGCCGTATGCACATCGATCCCGGGCGTGCCGACCGACCCCGTCGTGGCCGACGCCGTGCGTCAGGCGGCACGCTGGCTCGAAGATGCCGGATGCGTGGTCGAGGAAGTCGTGCCGCCGCGGTTGAACGAGGCGAGCGACCTCTGGCTCGCCCTCGTCACCAACGAAGCGGTGAGCGGCTTGGGCAAGACGATCGAGACGCATGGCGACCAGGCGATTCGCAACGCGTTCGCGTGCCAGCGCCGCCTCGCGAAACCGCTCGACCTGGCCGGCTACATGAACGGGCTCGCCCAGCGCACGGGCCTGCTGCGCGAATGGCAGGCCTTTTTCCAGCAATACCCGCTGCTGCTGATGCCCGTGTCGTGCGAGCAGCCGTTCGCCATCGACGAAGACCAACGAGGCGACGACGTGTTCCGGCGCATCCTCGATGCGCAAGGCCCGCTGCTTGCGACGGCGCTCCTCGGCCTGCCGGGACTGTCGGTGCCAACCGGCGTTCGCGATGGTGTGCCGATGGGTGTCCAGATCGTTGCGGGTCGCTTCCAGGAAGCGCTGTGTCTGGCGGCCGGCGAGGCGATCGAAGCGCGCGCGGGCATCTGCACGCCGATCGATCCGGTCGGTGCAGCGCGGCAGGAGGCGTGACAGGCCATGCCCAAGTTTCTGATCGGCATCGCCGTGCCTTATCTCGGCGTATTGGGTTTGCTGCCCTGGGTCTCGTCCGTCGATGCGTACGTGTTCGGCGTGCCGTTCATCTACGCGTGGATGTTCGCGTGGTTTGTGCTGACGTCCGCATGCCTGTACGTCTGCTGGCGCTGTTTCGACAAGCCGGCGGCCGATGCGGCGCGGCTTGATGTCTGATTTCGCGGAGGATCACATGTCGTCTGTGGTATTCACGGGGTTCATCCTCCTGTCGTTCTGCCTCGCGCTTTACTCCCGCCGAGGCGTAGGCAAGCAGAGCGTGCACGATTTCTTCGTCGCATCGCGGCAGTTCGGCGCATTTCTCGTCTTCTTCCTGGCAGCGGGCGAGATTTACAGCGTCGCGACGATGGTCGGCTTCGCGGGCGGCATCTATGCGAAGGGGCCGACCTACGGGATCTGGTTCCTCGGCTACATTCTGCTCGCCTACCCGCTCGGCTATTTTCTCGGCCCAAAGATCTGGGAAGCGGGGCAGCGCTACAACGCGATTACGCTTGCGGACCTGTTCGGCGGCTATTTCCGAAGCCGCTCGACCGAGTTCGTCGTCGCGCTGTCGTCGATCGTGTTTCTGCTGCCGATGGCTCAACTGCAGTTCACGGGCCTCGTTGCCGCGTTTCGTGGCCTGGGCTGGCAATTCGAGCCGCTGCACATGGTGCTGATCGCTGGTGTGCTCGCATTTCTATACATCATGATCGCCGGTATCCGTTCGTCGGCGTACGTCGCCGTGTTGAAGGACATCCTGATGGTCCTGGCGATCGTGATCACGGGCCTGGCCGTGGCGGGACACGTCGGCGTGACGGAGGTGTTCCACGCAGCGAGCCTGCACGTGGGCAACCAGATGAATGCGGAACAGCTGCGGTTCTCGATGAGCACGATCCTGCTGCAATCGCTCGGCTTCCTCGCGATGCCGTTCGGCGTGCAGATTTTCTTCACCGCGAAAAGCGCCGACACGATCCGACGCTCGCAGATCGCAATGCCGCTCTATATGCTGATGTATCCGTTCCTCGTCATCGCTGCGTACTACGCAATCAGCCAGAACCTGCATCTTCGCTCGCCGAACGAGGCGTTCTTCGCTGCTGCGAATGCGTTGCTCCCGTCGTGGATGCTCGGGCTCGTCGCAGCGGCGGCAGCGCTTTCCGGCCTGCTCGTGCTGACCAGCATGTGTCTCGCGATCGGCCCGATCGTGAGTCGCAACCTGCTGCCGTCGCTGCCGTCGCAACGGCAGACAGGGGCGGCGAAGATCGTCATTTTCGTGTACCTCGCCGTGTCCATTGCGATGACGTCTGCAGCACCCACGCTGATGCTTACGCTGATCAACGTCACCTATTACGGCGTCACCCAGTTCTTCCCGGGCCTGATCGCCGTGCTGTTCTCGCTGCGTATCCGGCCGGTGGCGGTGACGGCAGGCATGATCGTCGGACAAGGTCTCGCGTTGGCACTGTATCTCGGGAAGGTTCAGCTCGGCGGCATCAACCTGGGTTTGCCATGCCTGGCCGCCAACATCGCCACGGTCGCGGCGATCCACTACCTGCTGGGCGCGGCCAAGCCCCGGACGTTGGCCTCGCAATGAGCGTGCCGGCTGCGGTGCGTCCGATCATCCGGTCATGGCCGACCGGGTCGATCGCGCGCCGCAGCCATCTGTAGCAGAAGCCGGTGTCCGGCCGGGCAATCCGCCAGACCGGATGTCGATAAATTCCGGCCCTGCCGCCGTCCTGCTTGTGCTGTTCGGAAATCCACCGAGATTGCTGATTTCAACAGGCGTCAATTTTTCGATGAAACGATTCGTACAACTACTTTTAATGTCGATTCCTGGCCTTGCAATGGCTCAAAGTTCCGTCACCCTGTACGGGCTTGTCGACACGGGGATTCAATATCTCACCAATGCGGATAGCGCAGCGCATCGATCGATCGGGATGGCGCCGAGCGCGTATTTGCCATCGCGTTTCGGCTTCAGAGGCGTCGAAGACCTCGGAGGCGGCGTGAAAGCGGTGTTCCAGCTCGAGAATGGCTTCAATTCGGCGACCGGGTCGATGGTCGTGGCCAACACGCTCTTCAATCGCCAGGCGTGGGTGGGCGTTGACGGCAGCGTCGGGAAGTTGACGTTCGGACGCCAGTACAGCGTGCAGTTCGACAGAGCGATCTACTACGACCCGACTTTTTTCGCGGCCTATTCGGCCCTGTCACTCAATGCCATTCCGCTGGCGACGATCCGCGTGAACAATTCGGCGAAGTTCACGTCGAGCCGTTTCGCGGGTTTCACTACCGAAGCCATGTACGGTTTCGGCCAGCAGGAACCGGGCAACGCGCTGGCCGGGCGATATATCGGTGCCGCACTCGAATATACGGTCAATCGCTTCACGGCGACTGCGACGTACGAGCAGGCTCGCGGCACGGTGACGGAGATGGGCGATCTGTCGTCGCGCGTCGACAACCGCTACGCATTCGCCGCACGGTACAACACAGCGAAATTCGCGGTGATGGCCAATGTCACCCGGGTCACGGGCGACCTGCAACTCACGCCTCGCGGCACCGTATATTGGCTCGCCGGCAACGCGTTCGTTACCCCTTTCCTGCAGTTGTACGCGATCGGTGGCCGTTACGACTACCAGGGGTGCGACGCGCACCCGATGATCTTCGTCGCCGGAACACTCTACTCGCTCTCGAAGCGCACGATGCTGTATGCGAACGTCGGTACCGCCCGAAACAATGGTGGCAGTTCACTCGGCCTGAACAACTACGCGTCCGTCGGCCAGCCCGGCCACAGCCAACTCGGTGTTGCGGTCGGTATCGATCAAAAATTCTGAGGAAATTGCTCAGACCAGCGGCGCTCGAAAGCGCCGCCTTTCTCGCCCCCGTTCCTTTGTGTCGTCGCCGGTAAATTCGACGATGAGCGCCATGCCACATGCTGCCGGCATCAGTTCACGTTCACGCTTCTTCGCTTCGAGATAGTCCACGCCGTCACGCGCATGTGAACGCATCGTCGCTGCGGCCGCGCGTGCATCCTCTAGTGACAACCGTCCATCGGTCATGGTGCACCCCCACGCCTTGCCGAGCGACTTGTCGCGTTGCTTGCCATTAATGCTGACGCGAACGAGCCTGGTTTTCGAGCCATCCGGGCCGATGCGCAGGAACAGCCCGCGCCCGTCCGAGAGGAAATACAGCTTCCCGATCGCCTTTGCAGCTTCGATTTTTCCAACCGTCATCGCACCCATGATTGCCGTCCTTTGATATCGCAACGAGGTCGGCCCGCGCATCTCTAAACAGGGTCTCCCCCACATCGCGGACACTAAAAAAACGCTACGAAGTTGCGGCTCGGGGAGGATTTCCGTGGAACTCAGTTGACCACAAATTTCCCGAAACCCTTGTCAGACGGGACTTTGAAGGATTTCAACGGACCTGGCCGGATCCCCCCGGAAAGTTTCACAATTCATTTAACTTTCCGTGAGGACTTCGACACCGGCCACTGACTACGATGGGCGCATGTTTTCAGGACCTGCCGCCAGGAGCCCATCATGCCTACCCGCAGACATCTGCTGTTCGCCGGCGCCACCGGCCTCGCCGTGCTCGCGACGCTGTCGTCCGTCGGCCGCCGCGCGCTGGTCGGCCGTGCGTTCGCCGCGCCGCCGGCCGCCCCGCAGACGGCCGCCCCTTTTGAGGTCACCCTCAGCGACGCCGAGTGGCATCGCCGGCTCACGCCCGCCCAGTACACGATCCTGCGCGAAGCCGGCACCGAGCGGCCGTACACCAGCCCGCTGAACGACGAGCACCGGCAAGGCACGTTCGCGTGCGCCGGCTGCAACCTCGCGCTGTTCTCGTCGGCCACCAAGTTCGACAGCCATACGGGCTGGCCGAGCTTCTGGAAGCCGCTCGACCACGCGGTCGCCACCACCACCGACGCGTCGTTCGGGATGATCCGCACCGAAGTGCACTGCCGCCGCTGCGGCGGCCATCTCGGCCACGTGTTCGACGACGGCCCGCAACCGACCGGCCTGCGCTACTGCATGAACGGCCTCGCGCTCGCCTTCCACCCTGCCGCCGCCTGATCCGGCCCCACTCCTGACCGACTGGAGAACGCACCATGCTGCTCATCGTCCTTGCCTACCTCGGCGGCGTGCTCACGATCCTGAGCCCGTGCATCCTGCCCGTGCTGCCGTTCGTGTTCGCGCGCGCCGACCAGCCGTTCGTACGCTCCGGCCTGCCGCTGCTCGCCGGCATGGCGCTCACGTTCGCCGTCGTCGCGACGCTCGCCGCCGTCGGCGGCGGCTGGGTCGCGCAGGCCAACCAGGCCGGCCGCTGGGTCGCCATCGTGCTGCTCGCGGTATTCGGCCTGACCCTGCTGATGCCGCGCCTCGCGGAGCACCTGACGCGCCCGCTCGTCGCCGCCGGCAACCGGCTCACCGGCTTCGCGCAGCGCG
>NZ_JAAGPM010000063.1:0-42882 GCF_017104865.1 Burkholderia sp. Ac-20349 | reverse complement strand
GATCGACCGCATAGCATGGGATCCAGGTAAGCGCTAAAGCGCTAACCTGGATCGACACAGGAGACTAGCGATGAATCGCACACCCGTGGTCGATGTCCAGACCTTCATCAACGAGCAGCCGTTCGGCCGGATCGAGATTCGACTTGACCGGCAGCACCGCGCCGCCGCCGGCGCCCTGCTCGCGCAACGCCGCAACCGGCCGCGACCGGCCCACCCCTGCGTCGAGCAGGTCGTGCGCGCCCCCCGCGGGCAACAGCACGAAATCGCCGTCGGCGAGCTGCAGCGTGCGCCCGTCCGCGGTACGCAGCCGGCAGGTTCCGGCCAGCACCAGATGAAACGCCGCCTCGCCGGGCGGCAACGGGTCGTGCGGCATCGCGAACGGCCCGTCGAGCAGGCAGCGCACGTCAAGTTCGACATGGCTGCGGCCCAGCGACAGCAGTTGACTCAATGCATCCATGAGACGATCCCGCTAAAAATTGACACTCTAGCGTATCGAAACCCTCAGCGCGAACGATCAGAATAGCCCTGCATCGCCCGAGATCGCGGCGTGCGCCGCTCTCCTCACCTCTTCTCGAAAGGACGCATCATGCTGAACTGGAACGAATACCGGAAGGAACTCTCGACGCGCATCGGCGAGATCGCCAAGCTGTCGCCCGATACGCTGGCCGGCTACAAGGCGCTGTCCGGCGCCGGGGCCAAGACGGGCCATCTCGACGCGAAGACGCGCGAACTGATCGCGCTCGCGGTCGCCGTCACGACGCGCTGCGACGGCTGTATCGCCGTGCACACCGCGGAAGCGGCCAAGCATGGTGCGACCAAGGAAGAAGTGGCGGAAGCGCTCGGCGTCGCGATTGCGCTGAACGCAGGTGCGGCGCTCGTCTATTCGGCACGCGTGATGGACGCGCTCGGCGACTGAACCTGACGGCCGCGGCGCTGCCGTCGCATGGCGGCGCCCGGCCGAATGGCTGCGTGGCCGCCCGGTTGCGCAGCGCGCCGCCGGGCAGGCGATGTCTGAAGATTGGCCAGCGTACCCGCCAGAATGACCGGCCCGGCACGCACCGGCACGGACGCGCCGCGAAGTCGGCTACCATGCGCGAACGATCCATCGTAAAGGAGCGCTCCATGTGCCGCTGGCTCGCCTATACGGGTAATCCGATTCATCTCGAGACCGTCCTGTTCCGCGCGAAACATTCGCTGATCGACCAGAGCCTGCATTCGGAGCTGGGGGCGACGACCACCAACGGCGACGGCTTCGGCATCGGCTGGTACGGGCACCCTGACGAACTCCCGTTCCGCTATCGCTCCGTGCATCCCGCGTGGAACGACCGCAACCTGCGCGAAGCCGCGCGCGCGATCCGTTCACGGATGTTCATCGCGCACATCCGCGCGGCTACCGACACGCCCGTGCAGGAAACCAACTGCCACCCGTTCCGTCACGGCCGCTGGCTGTTCGCGCACAACGGGCTGATCCGCGACTTCCACAAGCTGCGCCGCGACCTGACGTTGAAGGTCGACCCCGCGCTGTTCCCGACGCTCGAAGGCTCGACCGACTCCGAACTGATGTTCCGCCTCGCGCTGACCTACGGCCTCGAGCAGACGCCGCTGCCGGCGCTCGAGCGGATGGTCGGCGTGGTCGAGGAGACCGCCGCGCGGCATCGCGTCGCCGACCCGCTCAACATGACGATCTGCGCGACCGACGGCGAACGGATCATCGCGGTGCGTTATTCGAGCGAACGGCAATCGCGTTCGCTGTTCCACAGCACGTCGTTCAAGCACCTGCACGAGCTGTATCCGCACAACCCGCGCATCGCCGAAGCCGGCGACGACGCGTTCATGGTCGTGTCCGAGCCGCTCGTCGACCTGCGGGGGGCATGGGAGGAAGTGCCGGAGGGGATGGCGATCGTCGCGCAGGGCGCCGATGTGCAGCAGCGGCCGTTCAGCCCGCGGCACAAGTAGAACGGCGGGCACTGCACGCGCCGTCAGGCGCGACGCGACAACCGCATCCGGATCGAATCGAGTTCGGCGGGCAGCCGGCGCGAACGAGCGCGCGGCCGCGGCAGTACGGTGAACCCGAGCCGTTCGTACAGCGCGCGGGCCCGCACGTTGCGGGTCAGCACGTCGAGCACGACGTCGCGGCTGCCGTCGGCGGGCAATGCGCCGGTGTCCAGCGCGTTGCGAAACAGCGCGCTGAAGATGCCGGTGCCGCGCTGCCGCTCGTCGGTTGCGCAATGCGCGACGAGGATCTGCGAGCGCTTCGGCGCCGGAATTTCCGTTTCGAGGATCAGCCCGCGCAACAACTGGCCAATCGTGCGGCGCACGCCAAAGAAGCGCGCCAGTGCCCACACGACATGCACGTCGTCGAACATCGTCTGCCGCCCGTCGTGAATCGCCATCACGGCGAGCACGGCGCCGTCGTCGGCGATCGCGACACGATGCCGGCGCCACGAGAAGCGCCCGTGACGCGACCGGAACGCCTGCTGCAGGAAGGCGACGCAGCGCGCATCGCTTTCGCCGAGAAAGAACCCGAATTCGGCCACGCCGGACGCAAACACGAGCGGCGCGCACGCCGCCGCGTCGGCCGCCTCGGCCGCACGAAACCGCACGCGCTCGCCGGCGCGCGGCGCCGCCTGCGCGAACGCGCCGGCCAGCGTCATGCGCCGCGCCCCGCGAGACGCGACAACACGCCAACCGTCCGGCTGATCTGCTCCGGCTCGTGCGTCGAGCAGATGAAGAAGCGCAGGCGCGCAGCCTTTTCCTCGACGGCCGGATAGAAGATCGGCTGCACGTTGATCCCTTCGTCGAACATCGCATTGGCCCACTGCGCGGCCTTCAGCGAGCTCCCCGTGATCACCGGCACGACCGCGAATCCGGCACTCGTGCCGGTATTCAGCCCGGCGGCGCGCGCTTCGGTCAGGAACTGCCGCCCGCGCGCCTGCAGTTTCGCGACGCGCTCCGGCTCGGCCTGCAGGCGCTCGAGCGCGGCCAGCGACGCTTCGGCGAGGGTCGGTGCGAGCCCGACGCTGTACAGGAAGCCCGGCGCCAGGTGGCGCAGCATGTCGACCAGCGGCTGGCAGCCGGCGATGAAGCCACCGCAGCCGGCCAGCGTCTTGCTCATCGTGCCCATCCACATGTCGACCTGGTCGGGCGCGACGCCGCAATGCTCGCGGATGCCCTTGCCGGTCGCGCCGAGCACGCCGAGTGAATGCGCCTCGTCGACCAGCAGGAACGCCCCGTGGCGCGTCTTCACGTCGACGAAGCGCTGCAGGTCGGGGAAGTCGCCGTCCATGCTGTACAGCCCTTCGATCGCGATCAGCACGTGCCGGTATTCGCGGCGCACGCGCGACAGCAGGTCGTCGAGCGCCTGCCAGTCGTTGTGCGCGAAGCTCAGCCGCTTCGCGCCGCTCAGTTGCGCGCCCTGCACGATGCTGTTGTGCGCGAGCGAATCGTGGACGACCAGATCGCCGGGGCCGAACAGCGCGCCGATCACCGTCACGTTCGTCGCGTGGCCGCTCACGAACGCGACACAGTCGTCGGTCTCGTAGAACGCGGCCAGCGCGCGCTCGAGGTCGCGCTGCACCGGGCGCTCGCCCGCGACCATCCGGCTCGCGGAGGCCGACGTGCCGTAGCGGTCGATCGCGGCTTTCGCGCGCGACGACACGGCCGGATCGCCGGCGAGGCCGAGGTAGTTGTAATTCGCGAAGTTCAGGTATTCGCGGCCGCCGATCTGCGTCGTCGCACCGGCCACGCCGTCGTGCACGCGGAAAAACGGCGAGTCGACGCGCAGCTTCTCGCCCATCTCGCGCATGATCCGGACCTGCTGATACTGCGGCATCGACTCGAAGCGGCTGCGCGCCGATGCGGTCTGCGCTGCCAGCGTGCCGGGCACGCCCGGTGCCGCGGCCGCATCGGTCGCGCGCTCCAGTTGCCGTTTCAGCGCTTTCGCCGCCAGTTGCTGGCGAAGATGCTCTCCCAGTGCCATTGCTTCCTTCGCTGTTTCTCGAAAAGACGCTATGTTACGCCGCGCGTCATGAAAAAGCGTGGTGTCACGCGTCGGGAAACTCGGCCCACTGCCACGCATCGGGTTCGGCCAGCAGCGCGTCCACCAGCCGGAAATTCATCTCGTGGCTCGGCCGCAGCGCGCTCACGCGCGCCAGCAGCGGCGCACCGGCCAGTGCCAGGTCGCCGACCAGGTCGAGCACGCGGTGCCGGACGAACTCCTCCGGCAGCCGCATCCCGCCCAGCACGCGATTGCCGACGATGGATGCCGTACACGACGGCCGCGCGCCGCGCAGGATCGGTACCCCGCGCAGATAACCGGCGACGATCGCGGGTACCGCCCACTTCACGCGGCCATACGAGCGCGATGGCGCAATTTCAGTCGCAAATGCAGCCGGCGTCAGCGCACCATCCCAGTGCATGTCGCCGAAGCCGCGCAGGTCGTTGCGCACGCTCAGTTCGTAACGCGGCGCCGGTTCGATCCGCATTTCGCGCCGCTGGTCGCCCTCGCCGTCCGTGACGACGAGGGGCCGCAGCACGCGGATGAAGCGTTTTGGCGCATCGAGCGCGACGCGGCCGCACGCGCGGATGGCGTCCACCCACGGCGCGGCGCTGCCATCGAGAATCGGCACTTCCTCTGCGTCGATCTCGACGATCGCGTGATCGATCTCGCACGCGAGCAGCGACGCGAGCAGATGCTCGACCGTGCGAACGCCGACGCCGTCGGCATTACGCAGCATCGTGCACAGCGGCTGGGCGCGGCGCAGCGCGGGATCGACCGGCAGCGTCGCGAGCGTGCGCCCCTGCGCGACGCGACGGAACGCAACGCCGGTCACGCCGTCTTCCGGACGCACGGGCAGGATCCGCACGCCCACCCGACGCCCCGTGTGGAGCCCGTGACCGTCGATCGCCAGCGGACGCGCCAGCGTACCCTGACTCGTCGCCCAGCCGGACGGCGCACTCATCGCGCGACCTCCAGCGTCGGCGAGGCGTGGCCCGCGACGGGCGCCGGCCGCGTATCGAGCATCGCACGCGCTTCGCCGTCGATTGCATGCTTCGCCGCCAGCGCAGCGACGGCATCGGCTGCGGAACCGGCATCGGTATCGGCGTCGGTCGACGCACCGATCGAATCGACGATGCGTCCGGCCAGCGTCGTCACGGACGCGCCCTCGGCAATCGCCATCACCGACAGCTTGACCTCGAACGCTTCCTCGACCGCGAGACCGAGCTCCATCCCCATCAGCGAATCCATGCCCATGTCGAGCACCGACTTGTCGAGCGCGATGCGATCCGGCGTCATGTGCAGGATCCGTGCAATCTGTCCCTGCAGGGTCCGGGCCACCAGCGCGATCGCTTCGTCACGCGGCAATGCCAGCACCTCTTCCCGCAGCTGCGTCCCGCCGTCGCGCGCATCGCCGCCCTTCGCATGCGATTGCAGCAGCGAATACCGGCGTGCCTTCGCGGCGGGCATCCCGCGCGCAACGGCGTGCCAGTCGAGCCGGACCACGGCTTCGCCGGCCGCACCCGCCACCAGCGCGCGCTCGAGCGCGACCATCGCCTCGTCGGACGTGATCGATGCACCACCGATCCGCGACTGCAACGCTTCGCGCGTATCCGCGTGGCGCGCGAGGAAGCCGACGTCCTCGAGCGGCCCCCAGGCCATGAACGTGCCCGGCAAGCCTGCCGCGCGGCGATGTTCGACGAGCGCCTCGAGGAAGCTGTTGGCCGCGACGTAGTTCGATTGCCCCGGATTGCCGAGATAGGTCGTCGCCGACGAATAGACCACGAACAGGTCGAGCGGCAACGCGCGCGTCGCGCGATGCAGGTTCCACGCGCCGGCCACCTTCGGTGCGAGCACCGCGGCCATGCGCGCGTCGTCGAGATTGCGCACGAGGCCGTCGTCGATCGACATCGCGGAATGCAGCACGCCCTTGAGCGGGATGTCGCGCCGGACGATCGCGGCAATCATCGCGTCGACTGCCGCCGCGTCGGTCACATCGCACGACACGACATCGACCGTGACGCCGAGCGTCTTGCGCCACTGCTCGACTTCCTCGCGGGCGGCAGCAGCGAGTTCGCCGGAGCGGCTCGCCAGCGTCAGCCGGCGTGCGCCGCGCTCGACCATCCAGCGCGCGCTCGCGAACCCGAGCCCGCCCGTGCCGCCGACCACCAGGTACGTGCCATGCGGATCGAGCGCAAGCGAACCCGCGCGCGTGACGCCGCGCGTCGGGGCCGGCGTGCCGGACGGATAGGTCACGAGCACCTTGCCGATCTGGCGCGCCTGCTGCATGTAGCGGAACGCGTCCTCCGCCCGTTCGGCGGGAAACGCGCGATACGGCAGCGGATGCAGCACGCCGGCCTCGAACAGCGCCATCACTTCGCCGAACAGGCGCGCGGTCAGTTTCGGCAGCGCCCCCATCAACTGGTCGGCGTCGATGCCGAAATAGCTGATGTTGTTGCGGAACGGCCGCAGCCCGATATGGCTGTTTTCGTAGAAGTCGCGCTTGCCGAGCTCGAGGAAACGACCGAACGGCCGCAGCGTATCGATGCTGCGCACCATGGCTTCGCCGGCGAGCGAATTCAGCACGATGTCGATGCCCTGACCGCCCGTCAGCACGCGAATCTCGTCCGCGAACGCCAGGCTGCGCGAATCGAGCACGTGGTCGGCGCCGAGCAGGCGCACGAACTCGCGCTTCTCGTCGCTGCCGGCCGTCGCGAACACTTCCGCGCCGAAGTGGCGCGCGAGCTGGATCGCGGCGATCCCGACGCCACCCGCGCCGCCGTGCACCAGCACACGCTCGCCGCGACGCAGACGCGCGAGTTCGACGAGTGCGTAATACGCGGTGAAGAACGTGGTCGGCACGGTCGCCGCTTCCTCGAACGACAACCGCTCCGGTTTCAGCGCGATCGCTTGCGCGCGCGTCCTGACGCGCGTCGCGAACGAGGCCGGTGCGAAGCCGAGCATCGCATCGCCCGGTGCGAATTCCGTCACGGCGCTGCCCACCCGGACGACGCGGCCGGACAGTTCCATCCCGATCGTCGCGCCCGCGAAGCCGGTCTCGACCGCTTCGTCGGACAGGAGCCCCATCGCATACATCACGTCGCGGAAATTGAGGCCGGTGGCAACGGGCTCGATCTCCACCTCGTCGGCACCCAGCGGGCTTTCCGGCAACGCGAACCATTCGAGATTGCGCAACGAGCCCGGCGCATCGAACGCGAGCACGGCCGCACGTGTGATCGCACCATCGTTGCGGGCCGCGGCCTGCGCGGCCGTCAGCATGCGCGGCACCTGGCGCCCGTGTGCACCCAGGATGACCTCTTCCTCGACCGCCGAGCCGGTCAGCTCGCGAACCAGTGAGTCGGGAATCCCGCCCGCCGCGGGATCGGTGTCGATCAGGCGGCACGCGAGTTCGGGATGCTCGTTCGCCAGCACGCGACCGAGGCCCCACAGCGTGGCCTGTTCCGGATGCGCATTCGCGGTCCCGGCGAATGGCGCGCCGCCGCGCGTGACGACGGTCAGCCGCGTGGCCGCATTCGGCTGCGCGCCGAGCGTGCGAACGAGCGCCGCAAGAGCGATCACGCCGTCATGCTGCGCGGCCATCAGGCCATCCCCCGTCGCCGATTCGGCGAGCGGCGTTTCCGGCGCGCAGAACACGACATGCGCCGGCTGCCCGGCCGGCAACGACGCGATCGCATCGGCCGCGTGGGTGACGTCGACGATATCGGCCGGATAGCCCGCGCGCGCCAGCGCATCGGCCAGCCGCCCGCCGAAACTGCCGGCGGTATCCGGTGCGTGCATCACGAGCCATTGCTCGCTGCGTGCCAGCGTATCGAGATCGCTCGGATCGTCGCCGCGTTGGTCGGCAACGGCGCTCGCCGGGTTGCGTGCGATGACGAACGTCGGCGTGCCGTCCAGATCGAGCGACTGCTCGACGTGCCGCGCGACGTCGACGTAACCTGCGCGTTCGAGCGCCGCATCGAGATCCGCCGGTGCCAGCGGCACGGGCGCGTCGGCTTCCGTCGACGAAGCCTGCGTGCCAAATACGATGTCGGAGAAGCGGCCGCGCCGCGACTCGGCCAGCAGCAGCAACCCGCCCGGCGCCAGCCATGACCGCATCGCATTCAACGCGTCGGCGACATCGTGACGGCCGCTCAACGCGCGGTTCGCGACGATCAGGTCGTAAGGGCCGGCTTCGTCGGCCGCCAGCGACAGGCGCTCGCCCGACTGCAACGCAACCGTGCGCACCGCCGCTTCCGCATCCGCGTCGAACCCGGCCAGTTGACCGGCCGTCGCGGCGATCGTGTGATCGCAACGCGCGGCCGCGAGATGCATGCCGAGCGTCTGCAGCACGTCGCCGTCCGTCGCGCCCAGTTCGAGCACGCGCAACCGGCGTGCCGGCTGCCATTCGTCGACGGCCTGCTCGACGCTTGCGGTCAGCAACGCGTGCACGTGCTGCCACGTCGGCGATGCGGCAAGGAGTTGCTCGACCAGGCTGTGCCCGGTCGGCGACAGCAGGCGTGCGCCGTCCTTCGCGCCGTTCAGCACGTCCTGCAACGCCGCGCCGCAATGCGCGAGCAGCGTCAGCTCGGCCACGTGCCCCGGCGATTCGGCCAGCAGCCCGCGCCACAGGTCGTCGAGCGGCGGCAACGCCGCGCACGCCGCGTCGTCGCGCACGAGCAGCGCGCCGTCGCGATGAGCGAGGCCATCCTCGACCAGCATGTCGGCAAGACGCGCGGCCAGCGCCGCACGCTCGGCCGCCGGCTGCCACGTGCCGGCGAATGCGCCGAGCGCATCGAACGCGCGGAGCGCGTAGAGGCTCGCCAGCACGTCGAGCAGCGGCAGGATTTCGGTCAGATGCTGCGTCCGGCGGCCATCGTTCCCGGTTGCGTCGAGCCGCGCGACGGCCTGTGCGAGCAGCGCGTCGGGGGCCGACAAACCGGCTGCATCGACGTCGCCCGGCAGCGGCACTTCGTCAAGGCGGTAGACGAAGCGCGCGGGCAGGTTCTGCCGACGGCCGACGAGATCGACGCGCCGGAACCGGCAAGCGCCGAGCCGCGCGACGATCGCGCCCCGCGCGTCGAGGAATTCGAAATGCGCGACGATCGAATGCGGGCTGTGCCGGTCGATCCGTACGAGCACCCGCTCGACCGTGTCGCCGCGCAGATAGTCGACGCGGCCGATCTGCACCGGCACGTAAGCCGGATGCTCGCCTTCGCGCGCGTGGGCTGCAAGCAACGCGAACAGCGGATGAAACCCGCTGTCCATCAGCGCCGGATGTAGCAGATAGGCGGACAATGCCCGCGCGTCGCCGCATGCGGCCGGCGCGGCGACGTCGGCCAGCGCAGCACCTTCGCCTGCGGCGACCCGCACGCTGCGGACCCAGCGGAACGCCGGCCCGTAACCGAGGCCGATCGCTGCCGTGTTTGCGTACAGCGTGTCGCCATCGGCTGCGGGCAGCGCGAGCAGACGATCAAGCGCGTCCGGCGGCACGATGCTCGCATCGCCGAGCGCGTTGCCGCTTTCCAGCATCCGCCCCGTCACGTTCAGCGTCCATGCGCCGTCGGACATCCGATCGCGCGTCTCGATCGTGAAGGTCGCGGTACGCGACTCGATCACGAGCCGGAACAGTTTTGCCTGCTGCGGCTGGAATACCACCGGCGTACGGATCTCGACGTTTTCGAGCGCCGCATCCGGCGTATCGAAGAAGGTGCGTGCCGCGGCGAGCGCCATTTCCACGTATCCAGCACCCGGGAACGCCACGCCGCCGTCGACGACGTGATCGGCCAGCATCGGCAGCTTCGCCGGATCGAGCTGGTTTTCCCACGCGAATGCGTGCTCGTGCAGGCGATAGCCGAGCAGCGGATGCTCGCGGCGGCGATTGACGAGGCCGTAGCCTTCGACGGTCGGCGTCAGCCAGAAGCGGTCGCGCTGCCACGGATAGGACGGCAAGGCAGCGCGCGATTCGCCCGGCGCGAAACGGTCGGGATCGACGCTCGCGCCATGCGCGATCGCCGCCAGAATTGCGTGTCGCAGCGTCGCCGCGCTGCCGTGGTCGCGCTTGAGCGTCGGCAGCACCACGCCGGTCGCGCCGGCGGCCGCGAATGCCTGCTTCACGTACGTGCGCAGGATCGAATGCGGCGAGACCTCGACGAACAGCCGGACGCCCTGCTCGATCAGATGCGCGATACCGTCGCCGAAGCGCACCGGCTCGCGAATGTTGCGCCACCAGTAGCGGGCATCGAGTTCGGTGCCGGCAAGCGCGCCGCCAGTCACGGTCGACACGAACGTGCCGTTGCCCGGCTGCGGCCGCAGGCTCGCCAGTTCGGCCAGCACGACCGGCTCGATGCGGTCCATGTGGCTGCTGTGGAATGCGTAGTCGAGATCCAGCATCTGGAAGAACTTGCCGCTGCCGCGCAGCGCGGCCTCCAGTGCCTGCAATCCCTGCAGCTCACCCGCGAGCGTCACCGCATCGGGGCTGTTGATGCCGGCGATCTCGACGCGCCGCGCCAGCCCGTGGCGCGCGATCAGTTCGCGCGCCGCCACGTCGCCGATGCCGACGGCCGCCATCCGGCCGCTGCCGCGCGTCATCGCCTGCGCGCGGCTGCGGATCTTGATCACGCGAACCGCGTCGGCGAGCGACAGCGCGCCCGTCACCCACGCCGCGGCAATCTCGCCGACGCTATGGCCGATCGCCGCGTCGTAACGCATTCCGCGCGCGTCGATCACGCGAATCATGCCGACCTGGATCGCGAACAGCAGCGGCTGCGCGTTCTCCGTCGCGGCGAGCCATTCGGCACCCGCGCCGGCCAGCCACTCCGCGCTCGGGCCGCCGCGCATCACGTCGACGAGCGACGGGCTGCCGTCGGCGCACCACAGTGCATCGACTTCGTCGAGCGCCGCACGGAAGACGGCGTTCTCCGCATAGAGTTCGTTGCCCATCCCGACCCACTGGCAGCCGTTGCCAGAGAAGACGAGCGCGGTGCGCACCGCGTCGGCAGGCGCCTGGCCGGTTGCCACGCTGGCCGGCAGGCCTTCCTGCGACGGCTGGGCCAGTGACGCAAGCGCCGCACGGCCTTCGGCCGCGTCGGCCGGTGCAACGATTGCGCGATGTTCCAGCCACTGGCGGCGACGTGCGGCCGTGGCGGCAAGCGCCTGCCAATCGCCGCCGTTGTCGAGCATCGCCAGATAGCGGCCCGCGAGCGCGCCGAGCGCATTCGCGCTGCGCGCGGTCAGGACGAGCGGAGACAGTTGCGCATGCGTCGGCTCGGGTGCGGCCGCCGACGCCTCGCTTGAAGCCGGCGCCTCGGTCAGCACGACGTGTGCGTTCGTTCCGCCGAAGCCGAACGAGTTGACACCGACCGTCAGCGGCGCGGCGCCCGCGTCGAGCGGCATGTAGCGATCCACGACGCGCAGACGCCCGCCGTCGAAATCGATCCCGGGATTGGGCGTGACAAAGTGCAGCGAGCGCGGTACCGCGCGATGCTTCAGGCACAGCACGGCCTTCAGCAGCCCGGCCATGCCGGATGCCGTCTCGAGATGGCCGATATTGGTCTTGACCGAACCGATGAGCAGCGGCCGATCCGCCGGGCGCTCGCCCGACACGACGTCGATCAGCGCACGCGCCTCGATCGGATCGCCGACCGCCGTGCCGGTGCCATGCGCCTCGAGATACGCCAGCGACTGCGGATCGATGCCCGCGCGCGCGTACACGCTGCGCAGCAGCGACGCCTGTGCGCCCGCGCCCGGCACGCTGATGCCGCCCGGCGAGTGGCCGACCGAGTTCACGCCGGAGCCGGCGATCACCGCATGGATCGTGTCGCCGTCGGCGAGCGCGCGATCGAGCGGCTTGAGCAGCACGAACGCGCCGCCTTCCGAGCGGACATAGCCGTCGCCGGTCGCATCGAACGCGCGGCAACGGCCACGCGGCGACAGCATCGACGCCTTGGAGAAGCTGACGAAGCCGAACGGGTGCAGCAGCAGGTTGACGCCGCCCGCGAGCGCCACGTCGGCTTCGCCGGACTGCAGCGCCTTGACCGCCTGGTGGAGCGCGACGAGCGACGACGAGCAGGCCGTGTCGACGGACATGCTCGGGCCGCGCAGGTCGAACAGGTAGGACACGCGGTTCGACGCGATGCTCAGCGTATTGCCGGTCGCCGAATACGGATCGATCACGTTCAGATCGTCCATGTTGCGGTTGCCGTAATCCATGCTCGCGGCACCGACGAAGACGCCGCAGTTGCTGCCGCGCATGTCGGCCGGGCGCACGCCCGCGTCCTCGAACGCTTCCCATGCGAGTTCGAGCAGCAGGCGCTGCTGGGGATCCATCTGGGCCGCTTCGCGCGGAGAAATGCCGAAGAACGCGGCGTCGAAGCCGGCGACGTTGTCGAGGACGCCGGCCGAGAACGTGTAGCTCTTGCCCGGTTCGCGCTTGGACGGGTGCTGGTAGAAATCGGTGCCGAACCGGTCGGCCGGGATTTCGGTCACTGCGTCGCGTTCGTCGCGCAGCAGTTGCCAGAAGTCGCCGGGGTTGTTTGCACCCCCGGGAAACCGACACGCTATCCCAATTATTGCAATCTTACTGTTCATCTCTTATGTCGCTTTCTCGGATGCGCGCGGCTCTTCCGCACGATTTCCGTCGTCTTGTACCACACTTAGCAGTGCCGCCCCCAGCTCTTCTGCGGCCAAATTCCGGCATTCCGGAGCAACTGTGCCGTAATTTCGCCAAATGAAGTAGTCGCTGCGTTGTGGAGAAACGCCTAGCTTTTGGAACACATGTGGCAAAGCGGGAACGTGGTCACCGTAGAAACAAACGACCGTTTCACGATCGCTGGCGCGCAAATGATCGAGCAAGCGCCCGATCATCGCGTCCGCATTCTCGATGTGCCGCAAGTATGCTGTCAGGTCACGCCAGGAGGCGTCTTCGCCGAGAGTATGCCGCGAAGATGATTCTCCAGGCAAAACTTGCTCGAGATGCAGCGGCCCATGATTTTCCATCGTCATCGCGAAGATGAAGCACGGGCGCTCGCCTCTCGCCGCCTCGAGTTCCGCGACAATCGCGTCAGACACAGCCGCGTCCGCCACATAGGGTCCTGCCCGGGATGCCGACGAAAAGTGACGGATATCGAGAAAACGCGCAAAGCCGAGCAACGGAAATACCCGGTTCCGCCCGAAAAAATCGGCGTGATAAGGATGAATCACAACCGTGTCGTAGCCCCAACGAGCAAACCAAGAGGCGAGTGAGGCAATCTTTTTTCTTACAAAAAAGTAAGGATAAAAGCGCGCATACCCGAGCGAAAAGGACTCAGTGCCGGTCAGCACCGCGAATTCCGTCCGCATGGTGTTTGCCCCCCAAGCGGGCACGGTCACCTCTCCATACCGAATCGCCTCGTGACGCGCTTCGTCGAAACGCATGAAGAGTGCCGAGGCGACCGTGTCGCCGAGCCGGCGCGCATCGAAAAACGATTCACTCTGGATCACGATCATGTCCGGGCGCCGCACTGGCTCGCCGGTCGCGAACAGCCCAGTCGCCATGACCTCACGGAACCGTCGGAACGTGGCAGGACGCAGACCGTTGAGCAGATAGGCAACGAATACGGCAAAAAAGCCGTATCGACGCTGATCCGCAACAGGATCAAGCGTGAGCGGCAAGCGTGCGGCCACGATCACAGCAAGCACGAATGACAGGCCCACCACCAGCCAGGCCAGCGCGCGAAAGCCGGCGAACACCGGCCGCTCAACGACAAAGCCTGCGATCACAAACACGATGCCGGCACCGATCGCAACGACCTTACCAACGCTCAGGAACGGCAGATAAAGACGGGGATGCGAAAATAACTGGCTGAACAGGCTCAGATCAGTAAAAACGAACGGCTCGCGCAGTGATTCGTACTTCGCATTGCTGACCACTGCGACGAGACCGACCAGCGCGAGCGATGCACAGGCCGAGAACACTGGCCGGGAGGTGGCGGCGAGTACAAGATTGACCAAGAACACTACAGAAAGAATGTGAAGCAATAGCGACATCGGTGGACGGCGCAAAGGCGCGCGGGGCACCGCGATGGCGTCGAGCAGAAATGAAATGGCAGCGGCAACGGCAAGCGTCGAAACGAAAGCGCCGTTCAATTGCGTCTGTCCTCTTGAGGCAAATACGACAGGCGATCCAGAATCGCATCGGCCAGCGCCACGGGAAGCAATACCAAGAGGCGCATCCCGAATGCAAGCAGCGCCGGGAACGCGATCTCGGAACGCCCCGCGTCGAGCCCCCGACGGATATGGGCAGCAGCACGCTCAGCGCTCCACCGAAATGGCTTGGCGCCGGGGAATACATCACTCATCGCGGTCTTGACAAAGCCAGGGAGTACCACGGAAACAGCAATGCCATCGCGTTTCAGCAATGGCCGCACCG
Organism: Burkholderia sp. Ac-20349; assembly: GCF_017104865.1. Taxonomy (NCBI): domain Bacteria; kingdom Pseudomonadati; phylum Pseudomonadota; class Betaproteobacteria; order Burkholderiales; family Burkholderiaceae; genus Burkholderia; species Burkholderia sp. Ac-20349. Next base: position 28,480 of record NZ_JAAGPM010000063.1, on the reverse strand, counting down.
AATCCGCCCAAGCCTTGATCGCCGCTTTGCTTGCACAATAAGCTGGCGAAATCGCCATGCCGCGCAATGCCGCGATAGACGCGATCATCGCAATTCGGCCACGCCCCCGCACACGCATATACTCGATGACCGGAAGCGCCGCATGTATCACGCCATGAAAATTCGTTTCGACGACGCGCAACGTGCGCTCACAATCCTCCCAATCATTGGCATGCGCGATCGTACTCGCCACCCCTGCATTGGCAACAAGCAGGTCGACCGGATGCGCGCGATCAAACGCCTCCAGCCATGTCCGCAAGGCCGCAGCATCGCATATGTCGACCTGACCGGTCACGACGTCGGCACCTTGCAGACGACAGGCTGCCGCGCTGGCAGCAAGACGCTCGCCATCGCGACCGACGAGACCCAGCACAACGCCCGGCTCCGCGTAAGCGAGCGCGAGTGCGCGGCCGATACCCGAGCTTGCCCCCGTGATCACAATGTGCCTGAACACTTCAGTCACTGCATGCCTCGAGCCGAGCAATCGCGCCCGCCACGGCCATCTCGATGCCGGTACGCGTGTAGAAGTCACCGTTGATCTGGGTATGGTGCATCACGTAATTCAGAAAAGCTCTGTAGAGCCGCATGTCGGGTATTTCCGCCGCGCTCCAGAAATCGTCAAGAGACCCTTGCCAAGTCAAACCAGGCATGGAATAAATTGCGGTACCTAGGGCAATCAGCGGGCGACCGTGATGCAAAGCTGAAAGTCCCACCGTGCTGTTCACTACGATAACGGCGCGAGAATTATCGAGCAACGTCGGGAGGTGGCCCGCGTCTATAAAACGCAGCCGATCGGCCACGCCGAGCTGCCTAGCGAGTACGTCGGCGAAGCGACGATAGGCTACCAAGCCCGTATCGAGCGGGTGATTCTTGATCACCAGCAACGCGTCCGACGATGCGTTGCGAGCGAACGACTGCAGCACGACCGAAATTGCCTCGCAAACCCCATCGAACGGAGAATGCTCGACGATTTGCGCGTCGCTGTTCAGTTGTAGCGGAAACAGATAGTACGGACTGCCTTGCTTGAGCAAATCGCGTGTGATTCGCTCAGCCTCGGTCGTGTGTAAACGCTGTTGAACCTGTCGCAAAGCCAGTCCCGCGTACTCCCGAAAGCCATTGTTCGGCCGATGGCTTTCATAATGCGGAAAGCGGTGCCGGTACATCGCGTTCGCCAGTCGATAACGAATATCGTGGTACGCACGTTCGTAAAGGTTGTAACCGGTCGGCTCGCCCGGGGTGACAGCCTCCCCGAATCTCCTGTCATCGAGGTACCACGCCGGGTCACGCGGCAGCAAGGAACGGCCATTGACGCCATGGCGCTCCATCGTAATCCAGCGCGGGCGAACATAACCCTCCTCGAAAACGTGCACCCGCAGACCAAACGACTCGGCTAAGTCGTGCATTGGCCGATGCACGGCCCGGCAATCACCAAACATCAGCACGTCGGTAAACGTGCCGGCCTCGACGACTTGCCGATACCAACCAAGAAGGAAGTCAAACTTGTCGCGGTAATTCCAAGCCTCCCCCCCACCATAGGCAAGATCGCCACCGCAGAAATTGACGCGACGGACTTGATGACTGCGCGAGACTAACGCACTGGCCAGTTGGCAGAAAAACGGGGACGCCGTGCCTTGCAGGGCAAGGAAGGAGCGACTCATAGTATTTTGATTGACGGTGAAAGGGGATCTGAGAAATACCGTCATTCGTACGGAATCACTCGAAACCTCCGCCAGGCTTGGGCCTTGCGAAGAAGCTGCACAGGATATCTCACCAGAGGTGCTTTCGATACAGGAAATACAAGAACGGAAGCCCTTGATTCGACAACGCCCCCAATCCCCCATCAGGTACGTCATCGTATTTATGGCACCTGTCAGAAATGTGTCAAATATCCGACGAACCTAGAGTGTGTCCGATAGCCCGGCTATAATCGGCTCCCCTACCGGGCGCATCCTCCTTGCGTCCCAGCGCAGGCTCATCCGCCCATCTGCGTGACATCGTGGAGACACATAGTGGCATAGTGGCATAGTGGTAGCTTACGCTCGACATACACGGCCCTGCGTGCCAGCAGGCCGCGACACAGCATTGATCCTCGACCATGCAGCCCTCCCATGCGCGCATGGCCCAAGTTCCAGGGAAATAGATTGGAAAATACCTCGATTCACCCCGTGAAGGTACCTGCAAGCGATGCATCGAACAGCCTCCTTGGACGCGTCAAGCGGATCAATCGGCTGTTTGCGCTGACGGTGCTGGCACCCACGGTCATCAGCACACTCTACTACGGCCTCTTTGCATCTGACATTTACATTTCCGAATCACGTTTTGTCGTTCGAAGCGCTCAGCAGCGGCCGCAAACTAGCGTTATCGGCGCATTGCTCTCCGGTAGCGGCTTTTCGCGTGCGCAAGACGACTCGTATCCGGTCATCGATTTCATAGAGTCGCGAGATGCATTGCGTGAGCTGAATGCCAATGACTATATTCGCAAGGCCTATTCGGACGGCGACCTGATCAGCCGATTCCACAGCGGCATTGATAATAGCTTCGAAGCGCTATGGCGGTATTACGGCAAGCACATTGCAACCGTTACGCTGGATGCCACGTCGGGAATCGGCACGCTGCAAACGCGTGCTTACCGTGCAGAAGATGCCGAGCGTATTAACGAGGATTTGCTTCAAATGAGCGAGCGCCTCGTGAATCGAATGAACGACCGAGCCGCCAAAGACACCGTCGCCTTTTCGCAGAACCAAGTCGAAATCGCCATGAGCAAGGCAAAAGACGCTGCAACTGCACTGGCGACATATCGAAACTCCCACACCGTCTTTGATCCGGACCACCAGTCGACCATGCAGTTGCAGCAAGTTTCTGCGCTGCAGACCCGGCTGTTTGCCGCACAGACGCAGCTCGCGCAGTTAGAACTCGTGTCGCCGCAGAATCCGCAGATTCCGTCCCTCAAGACGACGATCAGCTCCTTACAGGAGCAGATCAATAACGTGACAGGGAAAGTAGCCGGTTCGAAGGACTCACTATCGCAAAAAGCGACGACCTATGCGCGGCTGCAACTTGACTCCCAGTTCGCAGACAGGCAGCTGACTTCGGCAATGGCCGCACTCGAAAACGCCAAAGCCGAAGCCGAGCGCAAACAGCTTTACCTGGAACGTTTAGTGCAGCCGAACACACCCGACGTGGCAACGGAGCCCAAGCGACTGCGTGGAATTGCCACGACGTTTGTGTTGGGCTTCATCGTATGGGCTACGCTGAGCCTGTTGATCGCGAGCATCCGTGAACATAGAGACTGAACATGGCAGTCAATAGCAATACATCGCTGTCGCGCTCGGCGACAATCCAGGTTCATGTTGTCTACGCGCTCATCATGCGCGAGATCATCACGCGCTATGGACGCCATAACATTGGTTTCGCGTGGCTGTTTGCTGAACCGATGCTGTTTACCGTAGGCATCATGGCGCTGTGGACGGTCATGCACAGCGCGGATTCAAGCAATCATTTGAATATTATGGCGTTCGCCATCATCAGCTACTCAACCGTCCTCAACTGGCGGAATACAATCGGACGCTGCGCACTGGCGGTCGAGCCCAACCTCGCCCTGCTGTTTCACCGAAACGTGAGAATCATTGATCTGTTCGCCGCGCGCATCATACTAGAAATCGTAGGCACAACCTTGTCGATGATTGTGCTGCTCGCCGTTGCCACGCTGATCGGTCTTATTGCTCCACCTGCAGATATTCTGACCATGGTCGCCGGCTGGGGAATGCTCACGTGGTATTCGTCAGCAATGGGATTGCTCCTCGGGGCGCTTTGCGAATACAGCGACACGATCGAACGGCTGTGGCACCCAATTTCCTATTTCCAACTCCCCGTATCCGGCGCATTTGTTCTCGCGAGTTGGCTACCACCGAATTTGCGAGAGGTCGTTCTGTGGTTTCCGGCAGCGAATTGCACTGAGCTATTCCGATCTGGATATTTCGGCAATGCGATCAAATCGTACTACGACATTCCCTATACAGCGGCGGTTTGCCTTATGCTGACGTGGATCGGGCTTGCGCTTCTCAAGGACGTGTCGACCAAGGTGGAGCATTGATGTCCCTTACGCTCAGAAACGTTGACAAATTCTACAAGACTCGAAGTGGCAATAAGCTGATACTCGACAGTATCAATCTCGAGATCAGCAAGGGTGAAAAAATCGGCATTCTTGGACGAAACGGCTCCGGGAAATCGACGCTGATCCGGTTGATCAGCGGCTCCGAACAGCCAAGCGCCGGCAAAATCTCGCGCTCGATGAGCATATCCTGGCCGTTGGCGTTCTCCGGCGGCTTCCAAGGCAGCTTGACTGGCCTTGACAATCTCCGTTTCATTTGCCGCATCTATTCGGCATCCCTCAAGGACGCGCTTCCTTTTGTCGAAGAATTTTCGGAACTCGGCATGTATCTGCGCGAGCCTGTCAAAACATATTCGAACGGGATGCTGGCACGACTGGCCTTTGCCATTTCGATGGCAGTCGAATTCGATTGCTTTCTCATCGACGAAGTCATCGCAGTAGGTGACTCCCGCTTCCAGAAGAGATGCCATGCGGAACTCTTCACGAAAAGAGCAGACCGCTCCATGATCATGGTGTCTCACGAGCCGCATATGATTCGCGATCATTGCACAAGAGCATGCGTCCTTGAAAACGGTGTGCTTTCCGAATTTTCCGATGTCGATTCTGCCTACGAGTTTTACAGCGACATCATCAGCCGGCAACGGCAATAATACCCTGCCATAGCAATAACAAAACAAATTTCAGGATGTCTTGGAGAGCAGCATGAAAATCGGCGTGCTTACGATCAACGACTCCGCCCTTCTGCAATCGGACGGTCACCAGTCGTACTGCAACGCATGGCAGTACGAACACGCCATTTATACGTATCGTGGCAACAATCCGATCGATCTGATACACCACGTCGAAAGCCTCGTCCAGCATGCGGACTGGACACTTGTCGCCCACCAGCACGTCGACCTCGCCGGTTTCGGCATTCCTGTTCAGGACCTCATCGAACGCGCGAATACCTCCGCCCCACTGATTCTCGTTCACACCGCGCGTGATATCGAGCAGCAATGGCCTGCCCTTTCCGACAGTCTGATGCTGATCCGGCATACGCAATCGACCCAGGCCTTTCTCCATCTCGCAGCCTCCGCTACCGATATGGAAATCAGCCAGTGGCTAAACAAGGAAATTCATGACAGCAATCACCTAGCATTGGAAAGCAGACTCGCTTTTGCGCTTCAGACGAGCCAGGTTCCGCATCACTCGCTAACGCTTCCGCGGTCAGCCTTAGCCGCCAAACCGAGTCTTGCCAAGGCATGGTCAATCCTCCAAAGTCCGATACAGTCGCGCCCCCATCTCCCCGACAATGTCCGATATTGGACTCAATCAGATGAATTTCGAAATTTCGGCGACTACCTCACCGAATATTTTTTTGAAAAACTGTTCTACGGAGTCGACGTCAACGCGCAAACGATTCACGTCGTCGGAAGCGTCATTTCCGATGAGTGGCTTCCCTCAAGCCGCAACCGGGCAGCGCAATCAGGCAGCCAATCAGATACGACAATATATTGGTCGTGTGGTGCTCGCAGCCGTAGCAGCCTGAATCGCCGGAATCTCGATCTATGTAGAATTGCATGTGTCAGGGGACCGCTCACACGAGACGCCCTTGGATTGCCGAATCAGATTCCACTCGGTGATTCCGGCTTGCTGCTCCCCGCCCTCTATCAGCCAAAGCGCGATGCAGCTTATATCGGCAAAACCCTGACCATTCCTCACATCGAGGATCCACTCGATGACGAAACATTGATCGCGCGCACGGGTTGCAACATAGTGCTCCGACCGAAACTCAGCCCTTCGCTGAAGTCGATCGAGGAGTTCATCGACCGGATAGCATCTGCGAAATTCGTGCTCTGCGGGTCGTTGCATGCCGCCATTACCGCCGCAGCATTTGGCATCCCGTTTGCCTATCTCAAGGGCGGGAAAATTGATATTCCATTTAAATGGGAGGATTTTTCGGCGAGCGTGGGTATTCCTTGCCACTTCATTGGCGACGTCGAATCGGGGGCGAGCCATTATGAACGACGAATTAAACCCAACTTTCGACCGCCGGTCCTGACGTCGATGCTTCTAACCGCCCCCTTCCCCATTCGCCCAAAGGCGCTTCTAAACGTCTATCAGCGCGACACTGCGCTACATGGGGATTCCGTCGCTCGTTTGATCAACGCAACCCAAGAACACCCATTTTTTATGGATTTCTATGGAACTCCGGGGCCAGTCGGCGATGTGCACGAAAAAAGTAAGCCCAAGCTCGACATGCTCGCTCAGCAAGCAGATCTGCTCTCCACCGCTTCCAGAGAAGGTGGAAAACTAAAACTTGAAGTATGGAAACACTCGGTGACTCGATAAAATATTTTCGATTCTTTCAGAATAAATCACAGAAAGAATCGAAACAAAATATTTTAACCCACCACCAAATTCAGCACAAAATCATCCAGCTCACTTGATTTTATTTCAGACACAACAACATCAATCGAATCGATCGACATCTCAGACTCTCCCCGCACCAACACAATAACCTCAACCGCAGTCAGATCTATCGCCGAATAGCACTCAAAAACCAGTGAAAATTGTCCTCGGTTCTGCGCCATAGAATGCGCAACCAATTCGAATTTACCAAAATCACGAGTAATCCGAATTAACACGCCCTCACATTTCTCTGATTTTCCAGAAATTGTTACAAAAAACATCCCCGCCGGTACATTGACATAAGGCCCGTATACTAGCGCCCCAGCTTTCGCCGAGCTCGCGATTATATCGCCGTTTTTTATACCAACCTGGGTCTGTATTCTTTCGTTCGACATCAAAAAAGACTGCTTCCAGCCTGATAACCAAAGATCAAATTTCTCTCTGATCTGATCTGGCAGCAATCCCCGAACGTAATCTACCTCACCCAACCGAGCACTATCCAGTCCGGTCACATTCATCGACACATACGCAACGACCAGCATATATGCCTGCAGAGTTTTCCCACTGTATGCGAACTGCTCCGCGAGGCTCACCAATGTGTCGATGACCCATTGAGGGTGCGTGGCCAGTCGCTTCGCGAAGAACGCGAACAATCTGACGGACAACAGGCCATCGCGATTTGCTGCTCGCAGAATCATCAACTTCGCATAGGTGTACGACATCTCCTTTACCTTGCGCTTTAGTTCGACCGGCGAAATCACTTTTCCTGCAATGAACTCAGTGATGAATTGCTTCAGTTGACGGCTTTCCACCAGCGCTGTGGTAGTGGGATGCCCCGAGAAAGGCAGCGCAAAATCTTGGCCGGTAGGAAATATTTCCCTGAGACACTGGAAATGCCAGCGATCGAGTTTGTCAAATGGATCGTAGAAGACGTGCGCTTTCATATTACCGCCTTCCGTCCATTTGTGACGAAATACGATAGTTCTCAATTCGTCCCATCGATTCTCACTGGGCGCAATCAGTGGGTCTACAGAATATTGAGGGCTCAGTGCAACAATTTCTTGAAGTCGCAAAGCGTTTGCGAAATAAAACAACGCATACGCCCCCATACTCGATCCGTAGCCAATCCGGCGTTTGTATGCATGGATAACCGATTTCGCGACGTCATTGAGATCGGCTACAGCGATATCCTGATACCAGTTGTTAATCAGCGGCTTGAAGCACAGGACGTCGCATCCGAGAGCCGGAATGATGTCCTCACCAAAACCCCGACGCTCCGCACCGGGAACTCCATAAGGCTGAAATGTGATCACGAGGGTATCCGACCCGATCGAAGTTAGATCAGCAATGGTCGATCCGTTATCGAAGATCCGCCGTCGGATGCGATCGCTCGTCTGCGTGTCACCTGTCCGCTTGATGGCTATGCCCGAGATGCACGCATCCGTTGCTACATCGACGAATACTCGAATCTCGACGTCCCGACACGGCTTCTCTGCGGCGAAACTTAACTCCGCGATGTAGTCGTCGCCTTCCTGATCGCAGACTCTCTTCGAAGCGAGATATGTATCGCCACACTCAGACGTAACCTCAATCTCCAAACCATCGTCGCCCCCCCCCAGCAGCGATCCAATTATCGTGATGCTATAACAACCTGCGTCGAGCGCGACATATGGGCCGTACATGAGCATGCCGGATATACCGGTGGAGCGAATCACCCCTTGTTCGCGCTTGCCTGCCTGAGTTCGGATCCTTGAATCATCCGCGCCGATCGACAGCACATCTTCACCAACTTGCTGACCGCCACCGCTCATAAGTTTATTTTTTCCTCTGATTTATCGACGAGTGAGTACTACGCGACAGCCAAGATAAAGCGCATGAATGACTTGCCCACAGCACGCTTGGCACCTTTAGGTACAGTCCAGCACTCGAGCAAACGGGAAAATTTCATCGCTCAACCAAAAATTTCTCCTACCACCACCCGAATCCAATCGAAAATCAATCTCGACATAAATAAAATTAATCACAATCTGGCGCCACCCATAGCTCAGCCGGAGATTTATTAACGTAAACAATACCACTCGACAGTATCGTCCTTCGCAATAAATTTCGAATACGTGTCAAAACTTCAAGATCCCCATCCATCTCGGCTTTTTCCGCCAACCTGTCGGTCGCCCACATCGCCCATGCAACTCCAGGTTTTTCACTTTTTACGAAACTGGATAGTAGCCGTTCTGAGCGAGCGACACTCCTCTTCATAGAGCTCGAAATCAGTGTCGACATGTATCGAGTCCGCCTCGCACGCAAGTTCAATCTGACTTCTCTGAAATTCGGCTCCACATTGTCCAGCAATGCAACCAGCACATCGCCAACGCAAGGTCCATTTGATATTGCTGACTGAGCAAGGTGACCGGCATAGGGAATCTTAATTTCCCTGGTCGCCCCAAATCGAAGCCTCAATTTCTCTACATGCAACTGATCGAGGTCGTTTTTCGGATCAAACAATATATGCACCGCGCCTGTATAAGTATTTTCACCCCAATCGTGCGAAAATCCGGCGCTGGCAACCAAACTACTCCAACGATTCTCAAAATTTGCCAAACTCTTTCTAACCGAATATTGCGGGCTGAATGCAATCACGTTTTGCACACCAAGTCTGGATGCAAAATAGAGCGCCGCATAGCCACCCATGCTTACGCCGAATGCGAGTCGCTCCTTATATACGGAGATGCTCTTCAATAAATTTCCACCACGAAAACTTGCTACGTCTTGGTACCAGTTATCACATCGCTGCGTGAAATACAGCAAGTCGTAGCCACGGCTCGACCAAAATCTCCAGTCTTCAATCTCGTTCGCCGCACCATACGAATTCATGGGATAAAAAACGATCGCAAGCCGCCCGAACCCGGCGCACCGTAAGATTCCGACCGTATTCCCATTGTCGAATACCTTATGCGAGTCCGAGGCGGATTCAACCTGGACACGATTGATTTTTAGGCCACGACATTCTGAATATATTGAATTTTCAACAAAAATTCTGATCTCGACATACGATGCACTCGACTTCAGATCGAACTCTACTGCACCAAAGTCGTACAAAGCATCGTCCCCTTTCACCGTCTTGCTTGCAAGATAAACCTCGCCTGCATTGGCGGTGACCTCGATCATGAATTTCCCCTGCCGAGCCAAATACGCTTCTCCGGCGAAATCCACAACATATTTACCAGGATCGAGATCAATATAAGGGCCGTATATTAGAAAACCGTTCGGTTGAAACGAATAGACTGCCCCCTGGTCCGATGGCGTGCCGATTTCAGTGGAGAAACGCGCATCATCTGCACGCAGATCGAATACCAGCTCGTAGTCGATACGATCGAGGGCAACCGCATGACGCTCTTCCACCAACGTTCGCCCCAATAATTTCCGGATTTCCATATCACACCAAAACCATTCTTATCGTACCGGGTGCACGCATTTCAGCAAGCTTGAAGTTCGCAATACAAATCCGGGAGATGCGCTCCAGCCATGCTGTCACGCGATCTCCCGGATCTCGACGCTGCGTGTCCATCCAGCCCAGATGGGCCCGCGTCACCCAGCTTGGCGAATGACGCCTGCTGGGTAGTCCTTGATCATCCTACCGCGACGCAGCATCGCCAGGTTGTCGCCGGTTAGTTCGGCCGGATTGGTTTCCGCCTCCTTGGCAAGGAATGCCTTCGCCTTACCGAAACCGAGGCTCCAAAGCTCGACATTCGCGACATCATCGACTACATGAAGATGTTTGACGGATGCTGCCAGGTCTTTCACTGCCGTCAGGAATTCCGTCATCGACAGTCGAGCGAACTGCTGGCATGCCTCGATGTCCGGATTCTGCTTCAAGATGGCCCGGAACACGGCTACCGCGCGCAATTCATCATCGTAAGCGGCAAAGGAAGATAGTCGATAATTGCGGCGCGAATGCTGAATCGGCCCAGGCACCGGCGAACTCAGGTACAGGTTGGTCGAGCGCACCCCCCGCGACGTCACAAACGGCCGCCCCTCGTTGACCTGAGCACTGATGTTGCGCAACAGATCCAGTTTGCCCTCGAGTGTCGACGGGATCTCATACGAGCCACGTTCCGGTAATTTCTTCGCAATCGACAGCCACGCGGCATTGACGAAATCCGCGCCACCGAGATTAATGAGATCCATGACTGGCACCAGCCAATCCTGATCAACCAAGGCGATCACATCGGTCCGACTGTCGATCAACTTGTTCTCATATGCGAAGTCAAGTCTGATATCTGCGGTATTACCCGACTGGATAGCCTGGAGCGCAAGCTGCTTCCCGGCCAGCACAAGCCCGTTCGCAGCCTTCCCGCACTGCGCGACGAATTCAGATGTCTCCGTGTCGCTTGGCACTCTGGATAGCAAAGCCCGATACAGAGTCCGGCCGGCAAGTTCTGGAGTCAGCGAAAGCAGATCCTCTGCATCGACAGCCGTAACAGGAGGAGCATACCGCTCTGCACCGGAATCCAATTGCTCGAACAACGTGCCATAAACAGTGTTGAAGGAGTTCTTGCTCCGGAATTCGCGCATTCGTGCCAACGTAGCCGCATAGTAGCGCGGGTTCTTCAGACGTTTCAGAATCGTCGGGAAACTACTCTCGTCTGCGAAGATCGCACCTTCCGCCATATCAGCAAACTGATCCTCCGGCGAGGTGATCACCGGTCGATCCGCGTTGAGCGACACGCGCGCCGATCCCGTCGTAGCCCAATAGGCGATCGGGCCCTGTGGGAGATAAACGACATCGCCCTGCTTCAGGGTTTCCAGAACTCCTTCATCGCTCAGAAATTCATAGGTAACCTTCCCTTTAACACCCAGCCTACTGACGAGTTCCTGCGTCTCGGTAATGCGCTCAGGCGAGTCGCTTGCGAAGTTCGCTACCACCGCGGCATCGGCGGCCACACATGCTTCAAGGAACTTGTCGACTCGTTTCATCGGCGACAGAAATCCAAAATAGGAAACTTTCACGTCGCCCTGAAGGGCGTGTTCCTGGACCGTTGCGGCAGCGCGCGTCTCGTCGACGTCCTGTACGCCATGCTCCATGAAGATCGCTCGGGTGTGGCGCGTTGCTTCGCTGCTCAGCGAAATCAGCGGGATCTTCGACGCCAGGATCGCGCTCGTCTGCGGGCGGAAATCGGCGCGTTGCATATCGATCGTATGCATGACGATGGCCTGACGAAGCCACGAATAGCGCTGAGCAAGACCCGACATCGTCGTCAACAACGTGTCCGTGCTGTCGGGCCCCATCAGCGTTTTGTTGATCCCGTCATAAAGCCCGTATTCGTGCTGTACCAGCAAATATTTGTACTTCTTCGTACCTAGCAGCTTCTCGCACTCCTCGATACCTCGCAGCACATGCACGTGCCGGCCACCGTCTCTCAGTGCGCCAGCTACGTGCGCCGAGTAGCGACCGATACCGCACTGGCGCTCCCAACTTGCACAGACGAGCAGGACACCGTCTTCCCGTTGTTCGGCTTCGAGCGGGCGCAGCAACGATTGGCCCGGTTGAGCGAGTTTTTCTTGCAGGTGTTCGACGATCGAGGCAGCCGTGTTACTCCAGCGGCGTGGCGAATAACGTTGGCGAATCTCCTGTTCCCGAATCGCCCGTCGCTCCGAATCAAGCAGATAGCTGCGCACCAGGGAAACGAAGGCCGCCTCGTCATTGAGCTTGAAGTAATCCGCGAGATCTCCACCGACTTCGGGCAGGGAAGTAACGTCCGTGCAAACGCAGACCTTCCCGTACGACAGTGATTCGGCAATCGGAAGCCCCCAGCCTTCGCAGATGCTTGGGAACACCGTCATCAGGCAATTCTCGTAGAGCTTGCGCAGTTGGTCGTCGTCAACATCGTGCAGCGTGACCACGCGTCCGCCGCCGCAATTGGTCTCGGTCATTGCACGATTCAGGCTGTCCATCGCGTCGCCACGTGCACCCACGATCACCAGCACCGGGCAATCACCCGGGTAGCTTGCGCGCAACCGATCCCACGCACGGACGAGAAACTCGTGATTCTTTCGCTTGAAAATCGACGATACGTAAAGGACGTATCCGCTCTGTTCCCCAGCCTCAAAGATCGAGTTAACTGCAGACCAGTCGTTGGCCTTGTTCTTGCGCGACTGCAGCGGTCTGAAATCATCGCCAAGTTCGATCTTCTTTGTCTCGAGCAGCGGCCGACCAATCTCTGCCCGAAACTTGTTAACTTCTTCGCCGGAATGGTTCGAGTTGACAAAGACGATATCAGCCAGATTCAGCGCAGTATCAATCCATTTCCTGAAAATATTCGAACCACGCTCGCTGACAATCTGTGGATAGAAAATCTGCAAAAGATCGTGCACGAACAATGCGATTTTCGCGCCGCGGTCCTTGTAGGCCTTTGCGATCAGATTAGCTGGGTCATATTGCCATGCAGATCCGAGAATGAGCACAACGTCATTCCAGTGCGGCACGTATTGACGCTCTCCTGGAACCGGATCTTTCTGCAGGAACGCGTTGATACCGTCACCGCTCTTCTGGAAAAGCGCGCGCCGCAAATCAACTTCACTGACTTCGACGGGCAGCAGCTTCCAGTTCACGAGCGTGATGTTGCCGTCCCATTGCTCGTACAGCGCGAGCGCAACCTCTGCAAGCGTTCGCTCGATTCCGCCAACGTCGCCACCATTTGCAAGAGAATTGGCAAGGCCGGTCACGTCCAGAACGATGCGAGTACTGGTCGGCTCGTGCGGTTTCTCAAGCCCATCGATTGACTTTGCCAAATTGACGATATTTGCACGTTCGTCAGCAGGCGCGCTGAGGTCACTCTCAAGGCGACGCACCTCCATGCCTGCATTGAGCAAGTTCCCCGATGCAATCAATGTACGGCAAAGCGCTACCCGTCCGTAAAAATACTCAGGGAATTTTTCGTTGTATTTTTTGATGTAACCGGTCGCCTTCGACCAATCACGCTGCTTAATTGCGAGCTTCGACAACTGTTCGAAAAAGAATGCGTCGTCGTTGAAATTTTCGCCGCGGAACTTCGTCGGAAACGACTCATGAAACCGACCGCCGCCTTCGAGATCGTCATCGTTATAGTAAATCCAGAGCTTCCGCCGATAGATCTCTCGCGCCTCCGATAGACTCGGCTTCCAGTCTGACGACTCGGATTTCATCAGCGCGATCATCCGGTCGATCGCCTCCATTGCCTTGGTGCTGCCAAGACGCTCACCTGCTTCAGCCGCCTTGTCGAGCAGAACGACTCTGTCCGGAAATCTCTCAATCCCGCGCCATAGCACTTCTTGCGCGCGCGCAATTTCGTCAAACTGAATCAAGGCGTTGCCATGGGCGAGCCAATAGTCTGGATCGTCCCCGTGGCTTTCTTCCGCGCTCCCCCACAAATTCAGCGCCCATTGTTTTCTCCAAAGGCGAGTTTCTTCCTTCGCCTGCCTGATCAGGCTGTCGTCACGGACGTCGGACAGCATCGTAAAGTCTGTACTCACAAGTTCCCTTCGCACGTCGGCATTGTTCGGATCAAATTCTTTTGCTTTTTGATAAAAATCAAACGCCTCGTTTGGCAGGCCTTGAAGTTTTTTTAAATGCCCAATTTGCAGAAAGGTGTCCGCCACATCAGGCGCGAGCGTCAGTGCCTGCTCATAGGCAGCCATCGCTTCGCCGTGATTTCCGGACTCCTTGAGCATATGCCCATACTGAACCCACACCTTGTACACATCAGGTGATATCTTCAGCGCTCTCTCATAGTATTTGGCAGCCTCGCCCCACTCACGCCTCCTCGCCATTTCACGAGCGGAGCGAATCAGTCGAGATGAGACCATATTTTTTATGATAACCCCGGAATTCATCAGACCGTCTATTTTCGGCATTTTCATGCACACCACCTCAATTCGAATTTCCGAACACCAAACTCGAAATCAATTAACCAAACCATCATAAAGAGAAGCCAATCGCCTGCAATACTCGTCACCAGAGAAATAGCGAGCCCGCACCATTCCTCTTTCCGTTAGTTGCTCCCGCAGATCATCTCGCACGTCGAGAGCCCGAATTCCCTCGGCGATCGCACGAACGTCATAGGGATCGACCAACAATGCAGCATCACCGGCCACTTCTGGCAACGATCCTTCGGTCGATGTCAACACCGGTGTCCCCATGCTCATCGCCTCCAGCACCGGCAGGCCGAACCCTTCATAAAGCGATGGAAACAAAACCGACCGCGCCCCCTTGATCAGCGACGTCAGCAACGCTCGGGAAACATGACCAAGCCGCACAATCCTTGTTCCATTGGCTCTCGGGACCTGGTTGAACGACTCGAATACCGCCATCTCTTTTTCACAAGACCACCCCTCCTTGCCCACGACTACAAGCGGGTAGGGCGACCCACTCAGCGCATAGGCGTCGAGGAGCCTCAATACGTTTTTCTTCGGTTCGATTGCGCCGAAAAATAAATGGTACTTCCGAGGCTCGACGCCACAGATATTCCCGACCTCTTGTCGCACGGCTTCCAAATCCGCGCTTCCGTCATTCCATTCACCAACAACGGATTGCCATGTATTGGTCACCTTACCCGGCGGCACACCGAGAATATCGATGATGTCCTTTCTCGACGTCTCCGAGACCGTAACAATGTGATCGTAACGAGCAACAATGTCACTCAGGAGTCCAATGAACCTTTCTTTGTTACCAAGAGAGGCATTCGGCAAAATCAGCGGCACGAGGTCATGAATCGTGCAGATGTTGACAGCGCCGCTCACCGTCACCGGTACCGGGTAGGTAAAGTGAGCGATATCGACTGGCACCGCCGAGTGTACTGTCTGAAATTTCCCGTCAACGTCGTAATTCTTGGCCGCCTCGTCGAACAATGCGTCGGCATTCAATCGAAAATCACAATAAGGCGCACGATCCTGCTGCCCTTTCGTGATTACCTTCCCCGAGAAATCGAGCCGCTCGGCGAATTTCGGCTTGACCCTACCGCTTATGAACGTCCGCACACGATCCTTTAGCTTGATTTTTCGGGACTTGTGTGGCACGTTGGAATAAAACATCAACTCCTTTAGCAAGGGATTCGCAGGAAGGCCATTCATTCCGTACAGAATGCCGACGCGCCACCCCAACTCATGAGCCGCGAAACTCAGGTTTCTTGCGTACGTTGCAATTCCCGTTCCGTCTGGCAACGCCAAGTTGAAACCATCAATTAATATCGTCCTAGATGACATAATTATCGACTATCGTGCGAAATTCATTCCTCTCGCGACGCAAACCCCGGAGCCCCCGAGCAAATTTACGCACCACTACAGAAGATCGGTTGATACTCAATACCGGCGGACCTTATTTAAAGGTTTGTACCCCTGTAACCACCGGATAAGCGACGGAGAACACCAAATTCAACACCTTCTGCATCTGTGTGACCGGCGCATCCGACACATACAGCAAGTCTTTGTTGTCCATCATGAAGCTCTGGGCGACAAAGAACGAGTTAGGATCCCTCAGATCCAGCCGATAGATAACGGGAACCTTGCCATCGACAGTCGTGCGCGCCGGTTGGTTCGGCCAATTGAGCGAATTCGAATTTTCCATCCGGAAAATAAATACGCCCCGCGCGTCTGAGCGATTATCATCGAGACCACCCGAGCGCGCCAGCGCCTGCGCAAGCGTAATGCCTTGCGCTTCGAAGTTGACCTCCTGATTCTTCCCGGTCGCACCTAACGCTGTGAAGCTATACGGCTGGAACAGTGCAGTCACTACGTCGCCGGCCCTGAGCGGCACGTTCTGACGCGGATCGCGAATAACAGTCTGAAGAGGTTCCGATGCGACGGTGTCGCCGCGCGTCACCTGGATCATGATCTTGTCCACTGGCTGCTTCACGCCGCCTGCCGCCGCCAGTGCATCAAGTACCCGCTCGCCACGCGCACTGAGTTGCATACGGGTACTGCTCGATACGTCGCCCACCACGGTCACGTAGGATGTCTCATTGCGAGCTAGACGCACCAGCACCTGCGGATCGTGTGCGAGTTTCTTCAACCGGCTGACGATATAGGCCTGTAGTTGAGTAGGTGTGCGCCCCGCCGCCTTCACGGCGCCCACGAAGGGAATATTGATATTGCCGTCGCCATCAACGACCTGTACGGGCAATGTAGTCACGCGCGCGCCGCTCGGTGTGCCAACGCTACTGCTCGTCGTATCGGCAGCGCCGCCACCGAACAGCGTAGCTGGCGGAGCCTCCCAGATCGATACCTCCACCGTATCGCCCACACCAAGCTGTTGACGGAACGAAGCATCATCGCCAAGTGCCTTCGCGAAATCGGTACTGGCGCGTCTCGCAAATAATTGCCTTGCTACAGCATCTGTCACATCGACAATCTGAATCCCTTGAGGATTGCCCTGCGTTCCTGCGTCGCTGATCTGCGACCGGCTCGGCCCGGCGTTCGGAATTGCTGAACAGCCGGCAAGCCCAATCACCCCGCCGACAATTACTGCCACCCACCCGCTACGACTTAAACTCTGCATTTTACACAATCCGATCACTCAAGGGTCGGCGCCGAGTATCGCACGATGTAGAATGAATTTGTGTACCGTTGACAGAAATCTTCGATCTTCCGCGAAGTCACCCGGCAGACGTTTCGATCGTGCCAAACATGCAAATATTGCACTCGTGTTAAATATACTGTTGGATGTTTCCCGACTGCTGAGGCGTCTTTCTGACGGCCTGCTTCCAACCGGGGTAGATAGGGTTGGGCTGGCGTACCTGCGCCACTACCACACGCAGGCCCGCGCAATATTGAGCGAGGCGGGGCAGTCAAAGATTTTGACTGAAAAGCATTCCCGTCAGGCTTTCGACTTGCTGCTCGAGTCGTCCTGCTCCAAGTCAGACGTGCTCGCCCTACTTGCCCGAAGTCTGCTTGCGCCGTCGCGCCAGAGTTTCACTCAAGCGATTCTGCTGCATACGAGCCATAACGGCATGGAACAGTTGCGCTATCACCATACCATGCAACGTCGAGGCGTCAAATCGATTTTCATGATTCACGATTTAATCCCGCTAACTCATGCGGAATATTGTCGCCCCGGCGTTGATACCGCACATCGCCTGCGTATCCACACGGCGCTGCGCCATGCCGACGGCCTGATCGCCAACTCCCAAGACACACTAGATGCGCTTGAAACCGAGGCACGCCGAGCGAATTTACCCCTGCCACCGAGCGTGGTGGCCCGGTTAGCACCTGGTGTTGCAACACGCACCGAGGATCCTCGCCCGATTCCCCCCCCTTACTTTGTCATGCTTGGTACGATCGAGCCGCGCAAGAACCACTGGTTCATGCTCCATCTGTGGCGCAAATTGGTCGAACAGCTTGGCCAAAGCTCGCCAAAGCTCGTCGTAATCGGTCGACGCGGATGGGAATGCGAGAACGTAGTCGACATGCTCGAGCGCTGTGAACGCATCAAGGGGAGTGTGCTCGAAATCCCCGACTGCACCGACGACCAACTGCGTACCTGGCTTCAGCATGCTCGCGCGCTCGTGTTTCCATCATTCGTCGAGGGCTACGGCATGCCGCTCGTCGAATCGCTAGCACTTGGCGTACCGGTACTCGCCAGCAATCTAGGCGTATTTCATGAAATCGCGGGTGACGTCCCCGACTACCTCGACCCACTCGACGGTCCGGGGTGGCTCACAAGAATCCGCGCTTATGCACGGGAGGAAAGTCCTGAGCGCGATGCACAACTTGCGCGCATACAGCACTTCAAGGCACCGACCTGGTGCGAGCATTTCGAACATGTCGACGGCTTTCTGAAAACGTTATTCCAATGAGCATCAGAATGCCTGACGACCGGACACACGGCCTCCAAGTCTGGCCAAACGGACTCATCCCGCGTGCGACCGGGCCAGCACTTTCTTGGTTTGCTGCGCCGCTGCCCCATGCCACCATGCCCGCTTGGCGAGCCTGCATCGATATCCAACTGACCGCCCGTCAGTCAGCGCACGAGAACATCACAACACTAATGGAGCGTTTTCGCGACGCTCGCCCGTTCGACCGCATCGATACAGTCTCTCATCCCCACCCTGGATTGCTCGACGCATCTCCTATGCCTCGCATCCTGCTGATCGACGAACCCGCCGTCACATATCTCGATCGCAACGCGAAGGAGCGCAAGCGTCAGTTTGCCCGGATGGTCACGACAGCATATGCAGCACATCCCGGCGCCCAGTTCTGGTTCGCACGTAGCAGCGCACATACCGGCAGAAAATGGCTGGCGGAACACCACCCCGACTGGCTAACCTCGCCGAGATATATCGATATGCACGGCTCCCTTTGCTCAGCGTTGCAGCATGTCGATGCGATATATACGGTTTCTGCACCTGAAGGAATACAAGCACTACTGCATGGCATTCCAGTTCACGTGTTCGGCACCCCTTGGTATGCCGGATGGGGGCACACGCATGATCATGTCGATCAAACAGGAAACCGTGCAGACGTCACGCTCGAAGCGCTCTTCGATACAGTATTCGTCAGGCTCTCCCGACATCTCGATCCGGCCACCCATGAATATGGATCGCTCGACGCCCTGCTGAACGGCATAGAGACGCATCGCGCGACGGCCTCACGCTTCGCCGACCTCAAGAAAGTGGCCGCCGTACGATTCCAGTGGTGGAAGCGCCCGCTCGTCACACCCTACTTGACAGCAGGCGACGGCACGCTTCGCTGGGTCGACGACACCCTGCAGGTTCAACCGGGCGAACTTGCCGCATTCTGGGGTGCGCGTAGCCCCGAAGGCCTCTCACCCGGCGTACCCACGATCCGCATCGAGGACGGCTTCCTGCACTCGACTGGTCTGGGCTCGGATCATGTCGCTCCACTAAGCCAGGTCATCGATCGTCGCGGCCTGTATTTCGACGCTGGCAGCCCGAGCGATCTCACCGAGATTCTGAACGAAGCAGCATTCGATGCGTCCGAACTCGCACGAGCAAAAGCGCTTCGTCACGAGATCACGCGACTGGGTTTGACCAAATACAATCTCGGCCGCCGCAAGCCGGGCTGGTGCGCGCCGCCGGAAAAGCGCATCGTCCTCGTGCCAGGACAAGTCGCCGACGATGCGTCAATCCGGCTCGGTACTCGCGGCATCTCGACGGTCGAGCAATTGCTGCGCGAGGTCCGCACGCGACGGCCTGACACGTTCGTCGTATACAAACCGCACCCGGACGTACTGTCCGGCAATCGACAAGGTCTGATCGAAGCGGAAAGTCTTGCCGACATCGTCGATACGAGCGCCGATCTCATTTCACTGATCGAGGCGGCCGACGAAATTCATACACTTTCCTCTCTATCCGGTTTCGAAGCGCTTATTCGCGGCAAGGCAGTTCACACTTATGGCCTGCCGTTTTATGCCGGCTGGGGGCTCACCGACGACACACTCAAACAGCCGTGGAGGAAACGCCAGTTGTCGCTCGACATGCTGGTCGCGGGTGCGCTGCTTCGCTACCCGCTTTACTGGGACTGGTCGCTAAACCTATTCACAACGCCGGAAGCAATCGTTCGGCAATTGGCGATTCCAGCGGCGAGACCACTTGAAATAATACATCGCAACCGTTTGCGCTTCTTGATGAAGGCTCTGCGCTGGAGCCGAAATGGCATCCATCATCTTGCGTGGCGTCTGAAGCGAAAATGAACCGGAAGCCCCCAAGTCTCTTGCCCGCTGTAATCAGGAGAAAAGTACCATATCGAAAAATTTAAATATTATTAATATCCGTGTCGCGCAATCTATGAAAAAATGCGCACTGCACCAAAAGCATACATCGCTCGATAAGCAATCAGGGACCAGGAACTTCCTTCATGAACATCTATCCGGTAATTCTCTGTGGCGGCAGCGGCACCCGCCTTTGGCCGATGTCGCGCGGCGGCTATCCCAAGCAGTATCTGAAGTTGATTGGCGAGGAAACGCTCGTCCAGCAGACGGCACTCCGTCTCAGCCACATTCCGAACGCCGCAAACCCGATCGTGGTTACGAACAGCGAACAACGCTTTCTCGTAGCCGAGCAGCTTCGCCGGGTCGGCGTCACGCCGTCGTCCGTGGTACTCGAGCCCGTGGGCCGCAACACCGCGCCGGCCATTGCCATTGCCGCGTTACTCGCGCTGAATGATTCGCCAAATGCCCTGTTGCTCGTCCTGCCGTCCGATCATATGATCCAGGACGACAAGGCCTTCATCGCGGCAGCGCTCGAAGCCGCGCAAATCGCGGCGGATCGACACCTCGTCACGTTCGGAATTGCACCTACCGAGCCGCATACCGGCTATGGATATATCCGCCGTGGCGCGACCGTCGCCGCTGGCAAATCGGTCTACAAGGTCGATGCCTTTGTCGAAAAACCCGACGTCGCCAAAGCGGAAAGTTTCATTGCGGATGGCAGCTATTACTGGAACAGTGGAATGTTCATGCTGAACGCCTCGACGTATATCGAGGAGTTGAAGCGCCACGCCCCGGAAGTCGCTCGGCAAGCGGAACTGTCGCTGGAATCCGCTCAGCGCGACGTGGATTTCGTCCGTCTCGATCACGAATCATTTGCCGCATGCCCCAACATCTCGATCGATTATGCGGTGATGGAGAAAACGAACTGCGCAGCGGTCGTCGAAACCGCGAATCTCGGCTGGAGCGATATCGGCTCCTGGGACGCGCTCGCCAATATTGCTGAAACTGATGAGCAAGACAACGCGCTGATCGGGGATATCTACGCATACGACACGACGAGCTCCTATATTCGTGCCGAACACCGCATGGTCGCCGCGATTGGAGTCGACAACCTGGTGATCGTCGAAACCGCCGACGCGGTGCTAGTCACGCATCGCGAGAAAGCGCAAAACGTCAAGAAAATCGTCGAATGGCTCAACGCTTCCGGCCGTCACGAATCGATTACCCACCGCCGCGTCGTACGCCCGTGGGGCGATTACGAAGGTCTCGACCAGGGTGACCGCTTCCAGGTCAAGCGTATCGTCGTGAATCCGGGCGCACAGTTAAGCCTCCAGATGCATCACCACCGCGCCGAGCACTGGATTGTCGTGAAGGGCACCGCCCTTGTCACGAACGGCGACAAGGAAATCATGCTGACGGAGAACCAGTCAACCTACATTCCACTGGGTACGACACACCGCCTGAGCAACCCCGGCAAGATCCCGCTCGAACTGATCGAAGTGCAGTCGGGTTCGTACCTGGGTGAGGATGACATCGTCCGCTTCGAGGATACTTACGGCCGCGTGCCGAAGTAAGCGGAGTCGTCGGGCTCGCGTCGTCGAGCCGATCTCCGTGCCGCCCTGTGCGGCACGGAGCCATTTCCGGCATCTGACGCAGTCGTTCGATCCGGCTTGCCCCACAGCCGCTGTTCACGCGCGACGAGTGCGTGCATCTGCACCGCGCCGCAACAGCCACCGACAGGGTTGACTTTAGTTTCAATCCGCACCGCCGGATACCCGCGACATGGCGCCGCCTTGACATTTCTTGAGCATCTCGCAGCATTCACTCGATTGCCGTGCCGTTGCTGCCCGGGTATAACTGCGGAGCCGGCGCACTCCGCGCCTCGATTCCCCAACCCGGAGAACGCATGATCGATCTCGCCACAGCCCAGCAATTCCTGATGACCCGCGGCCTCGACTTCGGCCTCAACCTCCTCGCCGCGATCGTATTGTGGTTCGTCGGCCGCTGGGCAATCCGCATCGGTACCCGCCTGCTCGGCAAGGTGGTGCGCCGCAGCGGCAAGGTCGACCCGACCCTGACCGACTACCTGACCTCCGTCGTCGGCGTGCTGCTGACGATCCTGCTGATCCTCGCGATCCTGCAGATCTTCGGCGTGCAGACGACCTCGTTCGCCGCCCTGCTCGCCGGCCTCGGCCTCGCGATCGGTACCGCCTGGGGCGGCCTGCTCGCGCATTTCGCCGCAGGCGTGTTCATGCAGGTGCTGCGTCCGTTCAAGATCGGCGACGTGATCAATGCCGGCGGCGTCACGGGCACCGTGAAGGAACTCGGCCTGTTCGGCACAACGATCATCACGCCCGACAACATCGTGACGATCGTCGGCAACAACAAGATCTTCTCGGACAACATCGCGAACTACAGCGCGACGTCGTACCGTCGTGTCGACCTGACCGCGAAGATCGCGAACGGCGTCGATGCGGTCGAGGCGATCAACCGCCTGAAGACGTCGATCCAGCAGATCCCGAACGTGCTGACCACCCCGGCGCCGGACGTCGGCGTGCTGCAGTTCACGCCGGAAGGCCCGCTGCTGTTCGTGCGCCCGTCCACGCAACCGGAAAACTACTGGCAGGTGTACTGCGACACCAACCGCGTGATCCTCGAGACGTTCCGCGACGCGCAATACCCGACGCCCGAAACCCCGATCTCGCATCGCAACGCGTAACGGCGGCACCGGACGAAAAAAAGCGTGGCACCCGCCACGCTTTTTTTATTGCCCTGAAAACGAAGCCTCCGCTCAACGCCCGCCCGTCTTCTGCGCGTTATCCGACTGCCGCCCGCGCACGAGCTTCCAGACCGCGCCGAGCGCGACCGGCACGACCGCCGCACCGATCCCGGCCAGCACGATCACGTTCAGATATTGGCGGATGAACGGGATATTGCCGAAGAAATAGCCGAGCAGCACAAGCAGCAGCACCCACACCAGCGCACCGATCACGTTGAACAACTGGAAGCGCGCGACGCTCATCGACGACGCGCCCGCAACGAACGGCGCAAACGTCCGCACGACCGGGATGAAGCGCGCGAGCACGATCGTCTTGCCGCCGTGCTTGTCGTAGAACGAGTGGGTTTTCTGCAGCGCGGCGCGATCGAGGAAGCGCTCGAGCACCGGGATATGGGTATTGAACACCTTCGGGCCAACCCAGCGGCCGATCAGGTAGTTCACGGTGTTGCCGGTGACCGCTGCGACGAGCAGCAGCACGATCAGCGCGCCGACGTTCATTTCACCCGTCGCCGCGAACGCGCCGCCGATGAACAGCAGCGAATCGCCGGGCAGGAACGGGAACACGACGAGCCCCGTCTCGCAGAACACGATCAGGAACAGCATGAGATAGACCCATGCGCCGTACTGCCGGATGAAATCGCCGAGGAAGGCGTCGATATGCAGGACCAGGTTGACGAAATGAAGCAGCGTATCCAAATGCGATTCCTCGATGGCGAAAGGGCCGGAACGGCCGAAAAAGGCTGACGCGCCCGCCGGTCAAGGCGGTGCGTGTAACGAACCCATGATACCGAAACTACCTTAAGGCTCCGTGAAAAAACGTAACCGCCGGTCGCCCCGGCACGCATTCGCCGCCTCGCTATAATTCGGCCATGTCCGATATCACCGAAACGGCCGCGGGCGCCGCGCCCGCCCCCGCTCCGCGCCCGCTGCGCGCGATCCAGCCCCTGCCCGACCAGCTGATCAGCCAGATCGCCGCCGGCGAGGTCGTCGAACGCCCGGCGTCGGTCGTCAAGGAGCTGCTCGAGAACGCGATGGACGCCGGCGCCCAGACGCTGCGCATCGTGCTGGAAGAAGGCGGCGTCAAGCGCATCTCGATCACCGACGACGGCTGCGGCATTCCGCCGGACGAGCTCGCGCTCGCGCTGATGCGCCATGCCACCAGCAAGATCCGCTCGCTCGAGGAGCTCGAGGCGGTCGCCACGCTCGGGTTCCGCGGCGAAGCGCTCGCGTCGATCGCATCGGTCGCCGAGATGTCGATCACGAGCCGGACGGCCGATGCCGCGCATGCGATGAAGATCGACGCGCAGACGGGCGTGCTGTCGCCCGCCGCCGGCGCGACCGGCACGACGATCGAGGTCCGCGAGCTGTACTTCAACACGCCCGCGCGGCGCAAGTTCCTGAAAAGCGAGCAGACCGAGTTCGGCCACTGCCTGGAAATGATCCGCCGTGCGGCACTCGCGCGGCCGGACGTCGCGATCTCGGTGCTGCACAACGGCAAGGCGGTCGAGCACTGGAATGCGACCGAGCCCGCGCAGCGCGTCGCGAAGATCCTCGGCGACAGCTTCGCAACCGCGCACCTGCCGCTCGACGAGCAGGCTGGCCCGCTGGCGGTCTACGGCTGCGCAGGCCTGCCGACCGCGAGCCGCGGGCGCGCCGACCAGCAATATTTCTTCGTCAACGGCCGCTTCGTGCGCGACAAGCTGCTGACGCACGCGGTGCGTGCGGCCTACGAGGACGTGCTGCACGGCGACCGCTACCCGTCGTACGTGCTGTTCCTCGACCTGCCGCCCGAAGCCGTCGATGTCAACGTGCACCCGTCGAAGATCGAGGTGCGCTTCCGCGATTCGCGCTCGATCCACCAGTACGTGTTCCATGCGGTCCAGCGCGCGCTCGCGCGCCACGCGGGTGCGTCGCCGGAAACCACGGCGGGCGGCCATGCCGCGCATCTCGAACCGGCACCGCGCGGGCCGTCGTCGTTCCTCGACACGCCGCTCGGGCAGAGCCAGGGCCACGCGACCGGTGGCAGCGGCGGCAGCGGCTTCTCGCCGTCGTCGTCCTCATCGTCAGGCAACACCTGGATGCGCCAGGCACGAATGACTCAGGGCACGCTGCCGGTCGCGCAGCCGCTCGCGCTCTATGACGCGCTGTTCGGCCGCAAGGACACCGGCGCCGGCACGCCGGACGGCACAACGACCATCGCACGCGATTCGGCCGGCGCACCCGTCGCGCCCTTGCCGGGCTTCACCGCCTCGCCGATCGCCGCCACCGCGCACGACGAGCAGCCGCTCGGCTTCGCGCTCGGCCAGATCCACGGCATTTACGTGCTCGCGCAGAACGCGCACGGCCTCGTGATCGTCGACATGCACGCGGCACACGAGCGGATCCTGTACGAACAGTTCAAGAACGCGCTTGCCGACCGCTCGGTCGCCGTGCAGGCGCTGTTGCTGCCGGTATCGATGACGGCCACGCCGATCGAGATCGGCACGGTCGAGGAAGAACGCGACACGCTCGAATCGCTCGGCTTCGACCTGGCGGTGCTGTCGCCGACGACGCTCGCGATCCGCGCGGTCCCGGCACTGCTGAAGGATGCCGACCTGCAGTCGCTCGCGCGCGCGGTGCTCGCCGACCTGCATGCGTTCGGCGGCTCGCGCGTGCTCACCGAGCGTCAGCACGAACTGCTCGGCACGCTCGCCTGTCACCACGCGGTGCGCGCGAACCGGCGCCTGACGCTCGACGAGATGAACGCGCTGTTGCGACAGATGGAGGCGACCGAACGCGCGGACCAGTGCAATCACGGCCGGCCGACGTGGTATCAGCTCACGCTGAACGATCTCGACCGCCTCTTCATGCGCGGCCAATGAGCGCGGCACCGCACTCCGGCCCGACGACGATCGCCTGCCTGCTCGGCCCCACCGCTTCGGGCAAGACAGCCGCGGCGCTGGCGCTCGCCGCGCGCCGCCCGATCGAGATCGTCAGCGTCGATTCGGCGCTCGTCTACCGCGACATGGATATCGGCACCGCGAAGCCGTCGCGCGACGAGCGCGCGAGCGTACCGCACCACCTGATCGACATCATCGATCCGGCCGACGCGTATTCGGCCGCGAGTTTCCGCGCGGACACGCTGCGCCTGATCGGCGAGATCGCCGCACGCGGCCGCACGCCGCTGCTCGCGGGCGGCACGATGCTGTACTACAAGGCGCTGACGCAGGGGCTCAACGACCTGCCGGGCGCCGATCCGGACGTGCGCGCGACCCTCGATGCCGAAGCCGAGCGCGACGGCTGGCCCGCACTGCACGCGCGGCTCGCACAAGTCGATCCCGATACGGCCGCGCGGCTCGCGCCGAACGATTCGCAACGGATCCAGCGGGCGCTCGAAGTGTTCATGCTGAGCGGGCAGCCGATGTCGGTGCTGCTCGCCGCGCCGCGGCGCACCGACGATGCGGCCGCCGCGTACCGCTTCGTGCCGGTCGCGCTCGAACCGTCCGATCGCGCGGTACTGCACGCACGGATCGCGCAGCGCTTCGACGCGATGCTCGACGCGGGCTTCATCGACGAAGTCGAGCGGCTGCGCCGTCGCGAAGATCTCCATCCCGACCTGCCGTCGATGCGCTGCGTCGGCTACCGGCAGGCGTGGGAGTTCCTCGACGGCGACACCGACTACCGGACGATGCGCGACAAGGGCATCTTCGCGACGCGCCAGCTCTGCAAGCGCCAGATCACCTGGCTGCGCGCGATGCCGGAGCGGATCGTCGTCGACTGTATCGCGCCGGACGCGACGGCCCGCGCACTCGACGCGCTCGAACGCGTGCTCGACGGCAGCACGCCGACCTGACCGCGTCAGCCACGCTCGCGCGCTGCCAGGCGCGCGCGGGCGCCATCGACGATCCACGCGACCCCGCGCTCGAACGCCTCGTCGCCGCTGCGCTCGCGCAGCGCGGCCCAGCCCTTCGCGAGCAGCGGATACTCGGCCGCATCCGGCAGCGGCGCATCGGCGTTGCCGCCCGGGTCCGCCTGCTCCTCCAGCACCCAGCCCACCACGAAGCGGCCCAGCGCATACATCACGTCGACCGCTTCGTCCGGCGCGAACCCCGCGTCGCCGAGCAGCGCGACCTTGCGTTCGATCGAGCTGAAATGCAGCGCGCGCGGCCGCGTGCCGGCATGCAGGCGCGCGCCGTCGCGATACGCCAGCAGCGCGCGACGGAAACTGCGCGCGTTGTCGACCAGCCACATATCCCACGCGTCGCCCGGCCGCGGCAGCGACCCATCGTGACGCTCGAGCATGATCGCCTCGGCCATCGCATCGAGCAGCTCGGCCTTGTTCCGGAAATGCCAGTAAAGCGTCGGCGACTGCACACCGAGCCGTTCGGCGAGCTTCCGTGTCGACAGCCCGTCTATCCCGACTTCGTCGAGCAGTTCGAGCGCCGCGCGCAGTACCGTGTCGCGCGTCAGCCGCGCCCCTGTGTCCTTCATCTCTATCACCGATAGGGAAAGCTGTGGAATAATCGCCACTCTATCACCGATAGAGTCACGCTCTTGAATCCGTCCCTGATTGCCATCCTGGCCACGGTCCTGCTCGACGCGATCGGCGTCGGGATCGTGATGCCGATCCTGCCCGGGCTGCTGCGCTCGCTCGCCGACGCAGGCAGCACCGACACCCACTACGGGATCCTGCTCGCGCTGTACGCGTTCGCGCAGTTCCTGTGCGCCCCGCTGCTCGGCGCGCTGAGCGACCGCTTCGGCCGCCGGCCCGTCCTGCTCGTATCGCTCGCGGGCGCGGCGCTCGACTACCTGCTGATGGCGCTCGCGCCGACGCTCGCGTGGCTGTACGTCGGGCGGCTGATCGCGGGCATCACCGGCGCGAACGTCGCGGTCGCGACTGCGTACATGACCGACGTCACCACCGAACCCGACCGCGCACGACGCTTCGGCCAGCTCG
Organism: Burkholderia sp. Ac-20349; assembly: GCF_017104865.1. Classification (NCBI taxonomy): domain Bacteria; kingdom Pseudomonadati; phylum Pseudomonadota; class Betaproteobacteria; order Burkholderiales; family Burkholderiaceae; genus Burkholderia; species Burkholderia sp. Ac-20349. The sequence goes on along the minus strand of NZ_JAAGPM010000063.1, from coordinate 525 downwards.
GTGCAATGATGGGCATCGGCTTCATCGCGGGCCCGTTGATCGGCGGCCTGCTCGGCGCGCTGCAGGTGCGCGCGCCGTTCGTCGCGGCCGCCGTGCTCAATGCGCTCAATCTCGCGCTCGTCTGGCGCGCGCTGCCGGAATCGCGGCCGCGTTCGGCCCGCGAAGGCCATGCGGTCGGTGCGCTCAACCCGTTCGCCAGCCTGCGCAGGCTGAGCGGCGCACCGGCGCTCGTGCCGCTGATCGGCATTTACGTGATCGTGGCGCTGGTGTCGCAGGCACCCGCGACGCTATGGATCCTGTACGGCCAGGAACATTTCGGCTGGTCGACGCCGATCGCGGGGCTGTCGCTCGCGGGCTACGGTGCGTGTCACGCACTCGCGCAGGCATTCGCGATCGGGCCGCTGATCGCGCGGCTCGGCGAACGCCGCGCGCTCGCACTGGGCCTCGCGGGCGACGCGCTCGGCCTCGCGGCGATCGCGTTCGCGACCGCCGCGTGGGTGCCGTTCGCGCTGCTGCCGCTGTTCG
>NZ_JAAGPM010000062.1:0-45132 GCF_017104865.1 Burkholderia sp. Ac-20349 | reverse complement strand
CGCATTGGCTTCGTCCGGACCACCGATTTCGCCGATCATCACGACCGCATCCGTGTCCGGATCGTCGTTGAACATCTTCATTACGTCGATGTGCTTCAGACCGTTGATCGGGTCGCCGCCGATACCGGCTCGTCGCGCTGAACGGCTGGGACGACCTGATCTATACGCACCTTTCCGCGACCGTCCCCGGCGAGCCCGGCCACTTCCTGATCAACCCGTTCGGCCTCACGTTCGACGAAGTCCGCGCCTCGAATCTCGTGAAGATCGACCTGGCCGGCAACCGGATCGGCGACAGCGAGCATGCGGTCAACGTGACGGGCTTCGCGCTGCACGCGGCCGTGCACGCCGCGCGCGCCGACGCCGTGTGCGTGATGCACCTGCACAATACGGCCGGCATCGCCGTGTCGATCCAGCGCGACGGGCTGCTGCCCGCGTCGCAGCACGCGCTGCGGTTTCATGGCGACCTCGCGTACCACGACTACGAGGCGCTCGCGTTCTCGCCAGCCGAAGGCGCGCGGCTGACCGCGAGCCTCGGCGCGAAATCCGCGATGCTGCTACGCAACCATGGCACGCTGACGGTCGGGCGCACCGTGGCCGAAGCCTATGTGCTGATGGATACGCTGATCAAGGCGTGCGACATCCAGGTGCGCGCGCAGGCCGGCGGCGGGCCGCTCGTGCTGCCCGACCCGGCCATCGCCGACCGAACCGCCGAACAGCTGCGCGACGGCGGCGCGATCGAAGGAGAATTGGAATGGCCGGCGCTGCTGCGCCGGCTCGACCGGATCGATCCGACGTATCGCGACTGACGCCGCCGATTCCCAACCCATCATTCACCCCAACCATCGGAGCATCCGTCATGCCGACTTTCAATATCCAGCTCTTCGAAGGCCGCACCGTCGACCAGAAGCGCGCATTCGTCGAAGCGATCACGCGTGTCACGTGCGAGACGCTCGGCTGCGAGCCGGGCTCGGTCGACATCATTCTCACCGACGTGAAGAAAGAGAACTGGGCGACGGCCGGCAAGCTGTGGAGCGACGAGCGCTGAGCGTCAAAGGCGGCGTCGCTTCGGCGCTGCCTGCCCTGCACTGATTCACCTACTGCGGCGCCCGCAACGGGCGCCGCACGCGGCTTCCTCCGGCCCGCCCTTCGTTGTGCGCCCGCACATCGCTTTGTCACGCAATCGGCGCATAATGCCGGACAGACGCAGCAGCCGATGGCCACCCGACGAGGAGACCGCCATGGAAGCGAAGAACGAGGAAGTCGTCGCACACCTGCTCTCGGACGTCGTCGAATTCGCGCGCGGGCGCCTGCCCGAAGCCACGTTCCGGATCGTCGAACCCTTCCTGCGTCATTACTACGACTTCGTCGATGCCGACGATCTGCAGAGCCGCAGCATCGCCGATCTCTACGGCGCCGCGATGGCGCACTGGCAGACCGCCCAGAAATTCGTGACCGGCAGCGAACGGCTGCGCGTGTACAACCCGATCCTCGAACAGCACGGCTGGCATTCCGACCACACGGTCATCGAAATCGTCAACGACGACATGCCGTTCCTCGTCGATTCGGTGACGATGGCCGTCAACCGCCTCGGGCTCGCGCTGCACTCGGCGCTGCACCCGGTATTCCGCATCTGGCGCGGTCGCGATGGCCGCATCGAGCGCGTCGATGCGGGCGGCGCGACGCCCGGCGACGGCCAGTCGCAGCTCGCGTCGTTCATCCATTTCGAAGTCGACCGCTGCGGCGATGCCGCGCTGCTCAACACGTTGCGCAACGACATCGCGCACGTGCTCGGCGACGTGCGCGCGTCGGTGGAAGACTGGCCGAAGATCGTCGACATCGCGCGCGCGACGATCAAGGAAATGAAGGCGCGCGAATCGACCGCGGAAGACATCGAGGCACGCGCGTTCCTCGAATGGATGGCCGCCGATCACTTCACGTTCCTCGGCCAGCGCGACTACGCGCTGGTATCGGACGGCACCGGCTTCGGGCTGCGCGGCATCGAAGGCACCGGCTTCGGCATCCTGCGCGAGTCGCTGCGCACGTCGGGCGCGCCCGACGTCACACCGCTGCCACCGGCGGCAGCCGACATCATCACCGGCTCCTGGCCGATCTTCCTGACCAAGGCGAATTCGCGCGCGACCGTGCACCGGCCCGGCTATCTCGACTACGTCGGCGTGAAACTCGTCGGCCCCGATGGCAAGGTCACCGGCGAACGCCGCTTCATCGGGCTCTACACGTCGACCGCCTACATGGTGTCGAGCGCCGAGATTCCGATCGTGCGCCGCAAGTGCGCGAACATCGTGCGGCGCGCGGGCTTCTTGCCGAAGGGGCATCTCGGCAAGTCGCTCGTGACGGTGCTCGAAACCTATCCGCGCGACGAGCTGTTCCAGGCCGACGAAGACCAGCTCTACGACATCGCGCTCGGCATCCTGCGGCTGCAGGAACACCAGCGCACGCGCCTGTTCGTGCGGCGCGACCGCTTCGACCGCTTCGTGTCGTGCCTCGTGTTCGTGCCGCGCGACAAGTACAACACCGACCTGCGCCGGCGCATCGCGAAGCTGCTCGTCGATGCGTACAACGGCGTGAACGTCGAATTCACGCCGCTGCTGTCGGAATCGGCGATCGCGCGCATCCATTTCGTCGTGCATGCGGAACCGGGCACGATGCCCGACGTCGACACGCGCGAGCTCGAAACGCGGCTCGTGCAGGTCACCCGCCGCTGGCAGGACGATCTCGCCGACGCGCTGCTCGACGTATTCGGCGAAGAGCAAGGCAACCGCCTGCTGCAGCGCTATGCCGACTCGTTCCCGGCCGGCTATCGCGACGACTATCCGGCGCGCACGGCCGTGCGCGACATCGAGCTGATCGAGCGTGTGAAGGATTCGGGGCAGCTCGCGATGAACCTGTACCGGCCGATCGAGGCCGAGGCGCGCGCGTTCCGCTTCAAGGTCTATCGCGCGGGCGACCCGATCGCGCTGTCGCGCAGCCTGCCGATGCTCGAGCATCTCGGCGTGCGCGTCGACGAGGAGCGGCCGTACCGGATCCAGACGCAGGACGCCGCGCATGCGTGGGTACACGACTTCGGCCTCGAGCTCGCCGACGATACCGAATTCGACATCGAGCGCGTGAAGGGCCTGTTCGAAGATGCGTTCGACCAGATCTGGAGCGGCCGGATCGAGAACGACGACTTCAACCGACTCGTGCTGCGCGCCCACCTGAGCGCACGCGAAGTGACGATCCTGCGCGCGTATGCGAAGTATCTGCGGCAAGTCGGCTCGACCTTCAGCGACGCCTATATCGAACGCGCGCTGACCGGCAATCCGGCGATCGCGCGGCAGCTCGTCGAGCTGTTCCTGCTGCGCTTCGACCCGGCCACCGGCGACACGCGCGACGTGCAGGCCGAACGGCTGCTGAAAGAGATCGAAGGCGCGCTCGACCAGGTGCCGAACCTCGACGAGGACCGCATCCTGCGCCAGTTCCTCGGCGTGATCAACGCGACCGAGCGCACCAACTACTTCCTGGCCGACGCGAACGGCAACTCGAAACCGTACCTGTCGTTCAAGTTCAATCCGGCGAAGGTACCGGGCCTGCCCGAGCCGAAGCCGATGTTCGAGATCTGGGTGTATTCGCCGCGGGTCGAGGGCGTGCACCTGCGCGGCGGGCGCGTCGCGCGCGGCGGCCTGCGCTGGTCGGATCGCCGCGAGGATTTCCGCACCGAAGTGCTCGGGCTGATGAAGGCGCAGATGGTGAAGAACGTCGTGATCGTGCCGGTCGGCTCGAAAGGCGGCTTCGTCGTGAAGAACCCGCCGCCGCCGAGCGATCGCGAAGCGTGGATGCGCGAAGGCATCGCGTGCTACCAGACCTTCCTGCGCGGCCTGCTCGACCTGACCGACAACCTCGTGAGCAACGCGATCGTGCCGCCGCCCGACGTCGTGCGCCACGATCCGGATGACCCGTACCTGGTCGTCGCCGCCGACAAGGGCACGGCCACCTTCTCCGACTACGCGAACGCGATCTCGCACGAATACGGCTTCTGGCTCGACGACGCGTTCGCGTCCGGCGGCTCGGTCGGCTACGACCACAAGAAGATGGCGATCACCGCACGCGGCGCGTGGGAATCGGTGAAGCGGCACTTCCGCGAAATGGGCATCGATACGCAGACGACCGACTTCACGGTGGTCGGCGTCGGCGACATGTCAGGCGACGTGTTCGGCAACGGGATGCTGCTGTCGCCGCATATCCGGCTGGTCGCCGCGTTCGATCACCGGCACGTATTCCTCGACCCGAACCCCGATCCCGCGACGAGTTTCGCGGAGCGCGCGCGCATGTTCGCGCTCGAACGCTCGAGCTGGGCCGACTACGATCCGGCGTCGATCTCGTCGGGCGGCGGCGTCTATCCGCGCACCGCGAAGACGATCCCGCTGTCGCCGGCCGTGCAGGCCGCGCTCGGCATCGACGCGCACGCGCTGCCGCCGGCCGAGCTGATCCGCGCGATCCTGCAGGCGCCGGTCGACCTGCTGTACAACGGCGGCATCGGCACCTACGTGAAGGCCGCGCGCGAAACCCACCTGCAGGTGGGCGACCGCGCGAACGACGCGGTGCGCGTGAACGGCACGGACCTGCGCTGCAAGGTGGTCGGCGAAGGCGGCAACCTCGGCTGCACGCAGTTCGGCCGGATCGAGTTCGCTCAGCGCGGCGGCCGCATCAACACCGATGCGATCGACAACTCGGCCGGCGTCGATTGTTCGGATCACGAAGTCAACATCAAGATCCTGCTCGGGCTCGTCGTGTCCGATGGCGAGATGACCGAGAAGCAACGCAATGCGCTGCTCGCGGAGATGACCGACGAAGTCGGGCTGCTCGTGCTGCGCGACAACTACTACCAGACGCAGGCGCTGTCGATCGCCGGCCGCTATGCGGTCGAGATGCTCGACGCCGAGGCGCGCCTGATGCGCTGGCTCGAACGCGCGGGCCGCCTGAACCGCGTGATCGAATTCCTGCCGACCGACGACGAAGTCGCCGAGCGCCAGACCGCGAAGCTCGGCCTCACGTCGCCGGAACGCGCGGTGCTGCTCGCGTACAGCAAGATGTGGCTTTACGACGCGCTGCTCGAATCCGACGTGCCCGAGGATCCGCTGGTGGCCGCGATGCTCGTCGACTACTTCCCGAAGCCGCTGCAGCAGCGCTTCAGCGAACCGATGCGCCGCCATCCGCTGCGCCGCGAGATCCTCGCGACGCACCTGACCAACGCGCTCGTGAACCGCGTCGGCTGCGCGTTCGTGCACCGGCTGATGGAGGAAACCGACGCGAAGCCCGGCGACATCGTGCGGGCGTGCATCATGGCGCGCGACGTGTTCGACCTCGATGCCGTGTGGCGCGACATCGACGCGCTCGACAACCGCGTCGCCGACGACGTGCAGGCGCGCATGTTCGTCGACGTCGCACGATTGCTGGAGCGCGCGGCGCTGTGGTTCCTGCGGCATCTGCAATCCGGCGCGGTGGCCGACGGCGGCGTCGTCGAGCTGATCGCGCGCTGCCGCGACGCGGCGGAACGGCTTGCGCCACAGCTGCCGTCGCTGCTGCCGGCCGACGATCTCGAAGCGCTGTCCGAGCGGCAGCGCCTGCTGGTCGAAGCCGGCGTCGACAGCGCGCTGGCGGTGCGCGTCGCGAGCGGCGACATCTCGGCCGCGCTGCTCGACATCGCCGAGGTGGCCGCGGCGAGCAACCGCAGCCTCGAACTCGTCGCGGGCGTCTATTTCTCGCTCGGCACGCTGCTCAATTACAGCTGGATCGGCGAACGCGCGGCGACACTGCCGACGCCGACCCACTGGGACATGCTGGCGCGCGCGGCCGCGCTCGCGGAAGTCGCGCGCCTCAAGCGCACGCTCGCGACGAGCGCGCTCGCGGAATCGCCGGATTCGACCACGCCGGAGACGATCGTCGGCGCGTGGCGCGCGCGCCGCGAAGCCGCGCTCGTGCGCTACGAGCACCTGCTCGCGGACCTGCGCGCGTCCGGCGGCGCGAGCCTCGCGGTGCTGCTCGTGGTCGTGCGGGAAATGGCCGTGCTCGAACGCGCTTGACGGGCGTGATGAACGCGACGGCTCAGACCGTCGCGACCAGCAGCTCTTCCGCGTTGTTCGGCGGCCGCAGGCCGTCGGTGCGATCGGCGAAATAGCGGCGCGTCAGTTCGGCGGCCGAGACGTGCGCGGCTTGCGCGAAGCCGGCCTCCCGCGCAAGCGCCTGGATCTGTGCCGGCATGAAGAAGCTGATGAACGGCGTGCCGCTTGCGCGCGCGCCCTTCGCGGCCATTTCCAGCCCGGGACGCACGTCCGGATCCGCATTCTCCAGCGGCAGCAGGAACGTCATCGCGAGCGTCGAGCCCGATGCGAGCGATGCGACTTCGCGCAACGCAGCCGCGTTCGCTTCGTGCGACAGGTACATGCTGACGCCGGTGGACACCACGACCGCCGGCTTGCCGGCATCGAAACCCGCGCCGACGAGCGCCGCGCGCCACGACTGTTTCGCTTCGAAATCGACCGGCACGAAACGCAGCCAGTCGGGCACGCCGAAACCGAGCTCGACCAGACGGCGCTGCTTCCATGCCTGCGGCGCGGGCGGATCGACTTCGAAGACGGTCACGCGGGACGCCATGTCGGGCCGGCGCTGCACGAAGCTGTCGAGGCCCGCGCCGAGGATCACGTACTGGCTCACGCCTCGCGCGGCCTGCTCGGTCACCAGATCTTCGATGAAGCGCGCCCGCGCGACGATCGACGCACGGAACGGCCGCGTGAACTGCGGATCCATGTCGCCGCGCTGCTGCCAGCCGGGTTCCGGTGCGAGCAGTTGCAGCCCGACCTCGTCGGCGAGCACATGCGGCGGCGCGTCGAGTTCGACGTGCAGTGCACGCCACAGCGCGACGCGCGCGGCCGTGCTGTCGGGGGCGCTTTCGCGGGGTTCGGTCATGGCCGCCTCACGCGCCCTGCTTGCCCGGCGCCTGCAGGCGCCACACGCGGCCGTCCGGGTCGCGCACGGTCATGTCGCGCGTGCCCCAGTGGGTATCCTCGAACGGCGTAACGACGTCGACGATCGGCTGCGGCTGCACCGCCTGTTCATCCGGCACCTTGAGCACGACCTGCATGTCCGGCGTCTCGCCCGGCGGCACTTCGGCGATGAACAGAAAGGGGCCGTCGCCGCTGCGCAGCTGGCCCGAGTGATGATCGGTTTCGAACTCCAGCGTGAAGCCCAGCGCCTGGAAGAATTTCGCCGACTTGCCCCAGTTGTGCGTCGTCAGGTACACCGCTTCGATTCGCTCGGATGACATGTCACTCCTCCTTGGTGGATGGCCCCGCGCCCGGCGGCGGCGCGGCCAGGTACGCGCGCAATGCATCGGCCACCAGCGCGGACAGCGATTGCTCCGTTTCGATGGCGCGATGCTTGACCTGCCGGATCAGGCTGAGCGGCAGGTACACGTTGAATTGCTTCACTTCTTCGTCGGTCATGGCGCTAGTATGCTAGCAATCTAGCAAATGTCAATCGCAGCCGCGGCCCGTGTTCGCAGGCCGCCGTTGGCTATCGATCGTGAGTCCCGGTTACGTCGCGGCGCGCGCCGCCAGCCGCGCGAACAGCGCGTCGAGATCGAATCCCGTGGTGTCGATGCCGATCGTGTCGCGCAGGCACGCGCCCCAGGCGGCCACATCGTCGAACGTGACGGTGCGCCCGACGCCCGCCGCGTCGCGGATCGTCAGCGTGGTGTTGCGCAGCGCCGCACGGCCGTCCGGCAGCACGCGGCACGCGATCAGGTTGTGCAGGAAGATCGATTCGGGATAGGTCGACGTGAACCAGTTCGCGGCGTCGTAATCGATCCACTCGACCCGCTTCGGCTGGAAGCGGTAGGTGGTCTGCCAGCCGTCGGGCGTCTCGATCTGCATGTCGAATTCACCGTCGACCGGCGCGGCGACGACCCGGAACGCGCCGTGCGGCGTCAGCTGCCGCTCGTCCGGCACGAAACGCAGCGGCGCAGTCAGCGTCGCGCTGCCGAAGCCGATGTCCGCGAGCCACGCCGCGCCGTCGAGATCGATGCGCAGCAGCATGTGCGTATGCGCGGTGGCGACTTCCGGCGGCAGCATCCAGCGCACGCGCGCGATCATCGGCGTCACGCGAAAGCCGATCGTCGTGAGCGCGGTGTAGAACAGCTTGTTGAGTTCGAAGCAGTAGCCGCCACGGCGATGCGCGAGCACCTTGTCGACGATCGACGGCAGGTCGAGCGCGACGCGCGCACCGGTCAGCGGATTGAGGTTTTCGAACGGAATCGCCTGCGGGTGCAGCAGATGCAGCCGGCGCAGCACGTCGAGCGTCGGCTCGACCGGGCCGTCATAGCCGATGCGGGAGAAATAGCGCGAGAGGTCGAACGAGTCTGTCATGAACCTGCACCGAAAAAAGGGACACGCCACGATAGCATCGCGCGGAATCCCCATGTTGGGCGGGGCGATCTTCGTCGTCGCACGCGATGCCGGCACCGCATCGCGCGCAGCCCCGCGCAACGTTACGGCAGCAGCTTCAGCGCGGACGAGGCGACCGATGGCACCGAAATGCCCTGGCTCGTCGCGAACTGCACGGCCTGGCTGAGCGTCGCCGCGAGCGACTGCAACTGGCCCGGCGCGCTTTGCGCGATATACGACGCAGCCTGCATGTTCTGCGGATTCAGGCCCGACTGCAACAGCGACGCCGCGCTCGTCGAGCCGAGATTGCCGAGCCCCGACTGCAGCTGCGAATACTGGGTGAGCCCCTGTCCGAGCGACGCGAGGCCGTTGCTGAACGCCTGCTTGTCGATCGGCCCGTGCGTCGCGCCACCGCTCGCGAATGCCTGGCCGAGCGCCTGCGACACCGATTGCTGCGCGCCGCCCATCTGCGACAGTGCGGCCGGCGTCAGCGCATCGCCGCCGGCGAGCTGGCTCGCGGCCTGCTGCGCCTGCCCGGCCGCGCCGGTGAGCCCCATTGCCGACGCAAGCGAAGACTGGCCGGTCAGCACCTGCTGGTTCGCGCCGACATAGGCCTGCAGCAGTTGCCCGACACCGCCCTGCGCAGGCGCCGCCTGCTGCTGCCCGCCGCCGAGCAGCGATGCGCCGAGCGACTGCAGGTCGAGCTGCGCGTGTGCGGCGCCGCTTGCCAGCATGCCGAACGCGATGCCTGCCGAGGCCAGGTACCGGCCCGTCGCGCGAATCTGCTTCATGTGTTTTCCTCGTGCCCGAATTGTTGAGGCCGATATTGTCGAAGCGCGCCGCGCGCGGCCGCAACGACTGAAACACATCGAAACGAAATCGCGCCATGCGATGGCTTGCAATTCCGCGACCGGCGTACGCGGTCGGACGGATTCGTCCGCGTTTGCCGGGCGATATCGGGCGGGAGCTGGAATTCGTTCGCGAGCCGCGTCAATGGTGGCGTTGCCGGGTTTCGCAGACGATGCCGGAGGGGGCGGCCAGCCGTCGCGCGTGTCGCACTGCGCGTCGAATTCACCATCGACCGGCAAAGCAGCGACGCGGAATGTACCGTGCAGCATCAATGACATGACGCCACGCCGTCGCAAAACACGCCTGTGTCCGTGCCGGGCGTGCCCCGCGCCGTCGAACAACACGTTCGGGAATCAAAGCAAAACGGGCGGCTTGTCGCCGCCCGCTTCTCGATCTGCCATGCGCCCATCCGGACCGGCTTTGGCTTTGGCTTTGGCTTTGGCTTTGGCTTTGGCTTTGGCTTTGGCTTTGGCTTTGGCTTTGGCTTTGGCTTTGGCTTTGGCTTTGGCTTTGGCTTTGGCTTTGGCTTTGGCTTTGGCTTTGGCTTCGGCTATCGGCTATCGGCTATCGGCTATCGGCTATCGGCTATCGGCTTCGGCTTCGGCTATCGGCTATCGACCAGCGCAGCGTTACGCAGCCATCCACCCCGGCAACCGTCCGCCCACCAAATCAGTCGCCTGCTCATAGCCACGCGCAAGCTGCAACACCGCGAGATCGGCGCGCGGACGCCCGATCAGCTGCATCCCCATCGGCAGCCCCGCGTCGTTGAAGCCGACCGGCACGCTGATCACCGGGCAGCCGGCCAGCGTCCACGGCACGACCGTTTCCATCCAGCGGTGGTAGGTATCCATCGCGCGGCCCGCGATCTCCTTCGGCCAGCGCTGGTCGACGTCGAACGGGAACACCTGCGCGGTCGGCGCCGCGATGAAGTCGTAACGGTCGAAGAAGCTCAGCACGGCCTGATGCCACGCGGTGCGCTCGACGCTCGCGTCGAACACGGCCGCACCCTGCATCGCGAGCAGCCCTTCAACCTCGTAGATCGCCTCGGGCTTCAGCAGCGCGCGGCGCGCCGGGTCGCGATAGTGCGCCAGCAGGCCGCCGCCGGACAGCAGGTGCCGGTGCGTGAGCCACAGGCGCCAGATCCGGTCGGGCGCGAACGCCGGCAGCGCGGCATCGACGTCGCAGCCGATCTCGCGCAGCGTCGCCAGCCCCTGTTCGCACAGCGCGAGCACGCCAGCCTCGGTCGCGAGATAGCCGTTCCAGTCGCCGACCCATGCGATGCGCTTGCCGCGCAGGTCCGTGTCGAGCGGCTGGGCGAACACGGCCGGATCATCCGCAAGCGACAGCGGATCGTTGCGGTCATAGCCGGCCTGGATCGCGAGCAGCTGCGCGACGTCGCCGACCGTGCGGCCCATCGGCCCTTCGATGCCGAGCTGCTGCACGAACACGTCGACGCCCGGCCAGCGCGGCACGCGGCCCTGCGACGGGCGGAAGCCGTAGATGTTGCAGAACGCGGCCGGATTGCGCAGCGAACCGCCGAAATCGCTGCCGTCCGCCACCGGCAGCATCCGCGACGCGAGCGCCGCCGCCGTGCCGCCGCTGCTGCCGCCCGCGCTCTTCGTCAGGTCGTACGGGTTGCGCGTCGCGCCGTAGACTTCGTTGAACGTGTGCGAGCCGAGCCCGAATTCGGGCGTGTTGGTCTTGCCGATGAAGATCGCGCCGGCCGCGCGCATCCGCGCGACGCCCACCGAATCGGCCTGCGGCACGTTTTCGCGGAAGATCGGCGAGCCGTAGGTCGTCCGCAGCCCCTTCGTCATCGCCAGATCCTTCGGCGCCTGCGGCATCCCGTGCATCCAGCCCTGGTACTCGCCGCGCGCCAGCGCGGCGTCCTTCTCCGCGGCTTCGGCGAGCAGCGCGTCGCGATCGCGCAGCGCGACGATCGCGTTGACCGCGCCGTTCACGCGCTCGACGTGATCGAGATACGCGCGCATCGTTTCGACGCACGACACGGCCTTGCCGCGGATCGCCGACGCGAGCTCGCCCGCCGACAGGCGCACGATCGGATCGACGGGGATGGAAGCGGGAGCGAGAAGCTGCGGGGCGCCGTGCGGCATGCGGAGTCTCCTGGAATCGGAATGGAATGGCGGGCCGCGTGGCGGCGGTCGCTCCCGAACCGGCCGGGAGCGGCCGCGCCGCGGCCGATGCACTACTCTACGCGACGCCGGATCGGCAACCTCCGATATTTTCCGCCGCGATTCATTGCGGTTTCGACTGAATCGGGGCGGCGGGCCACGCGTCGCACACACCGGCCCGGCCGATGAAATCGTTTATGCGCATAAACTTAAATTTCTTATATTTCTATTAGGTGCGGCACGAGGCCGCGCGCGTTAACGACATTTTTACGCGCTCGCCCACTCTCTTTAGATTGTTCGGCCCGGCGGCGCGCTACGCTGGAATCATCTCGTTCCCTGGACAATATTCATGCTCAAGCTGCTGGTTCCGGTCGGCCACTCTCCACGATCGCTTCAGGCGGTTCGCCATGCGACCTTCCTGTATCGCGAACGTTGCGCGTCGGAGATCGTGCTGATCAACGTTCAGGCACCGCTCGAATCGACGCGGCTCGAGGCCTACCATCCGCTGTCGCGGTTGCGTTCGATCGAGGAGAAGTTCGCGTCCGACGATCTGACCATGGCCGAGCGGATCCTGCAGGAAGCCGGCGTCAAGTACAGCGTCGTGATGAAGGTGGGCCCGGTAGCCGATACGATCGCGGCCGTGGCAGCGGAGACAGGATGCGACGAGATCGTGGTCGTCGCGCCGCGGCACGACCCGTTGCATGCGTTGATGTCAGTGTTCCGCCGCAGTGTGATGAGCCAGCTGGTGCGGATTTCGAATGTGCCGGTAACCGCCGTGCAATGACGGCGATGAAGCGCGGCGGCGCGTCGACGGGCGTTCGCTGACGGGCCGCAGGCCAGCACCCGCGACGGACGAACGAGCCGTGCGACACGTGTGCGCGTTGCCGCCCGCACGCGCACCGGCCTTCACGCAGCGCTCAATCGATGACCTTGCGCCAGAACACGAAATAGGCGGCGGCCGACGATGCAACGAGCAGGATGGCCCACATCGGGGCGAGGCTGATCAGGACGGAAGAGACGTTAAGCATTTGGATTCCTCACTATTTCGATAGCGATATTCAACACGCACCTGCTTGCCGGAACCGATGCATTCGTCCGCGATCGCGTTCCGTCAAATCATGCATTCATGCTATCGCTTTGAACGGCCGCGCGACCGCCCCGCCCCACCCGTACCCTGACATTCGTCAAACTCGCGCGAATCGCGTGCCTGCCGCGCTGAAAACCGTCGCGCGAATGCCGCGCCGCACGTCCGGCTTCGCCTGCCGGCCGCATTGAAGCCGCGCCCTCCTTCCGCACGCAAAGTACGAAAAACGGGACAGGATCACCGCGCTTCCCCCGTTTCAGCAGACGTTTACCGGGGGAACCCCCAAGTGCTTCGTCAAACCGGTCCGCGTTACGCTTGAGCGACGAGGAGACGAACCATGAGACGAGCCGTACATATCGCTGTTTTCGCGCTGCTGGCGTATCTCATTGGCGATCGCGCGATCCTGCATGCGCAGGGCCGCGACACCAGCCCGCTTGCGTGCGAACAGGGCGCCGCGCAGGTGAAGGTCGACGCGCTCGGCCGCGGCTTCGGCGAAGCGGCCGCCGGCAGCCAGAGCGAGGCATTCATGTCGGGCTGCCTGGTGACGGGGCGCGGCAACCAGGACGTCGCGCTGGCGAATCGCTGACGTATGTCAGTTGACGCGCCGGTCGCGCCCGGGTCACAAGGCCTGAACCGGCGCCACGTGCGCCCACATTCAATCCCGCTTTGTTCGACCGAAGTCGCGACGCATGTCACGGCCCGGACGGCGGTGCCGCCGAACGCCTGCACGTGACCGGCATTGTCGCGGGGCAAACGCGTCGACGTCGGTTCGATCGGCGGATCCTTGCCGTCCAGCATGCCCCCTTCGATTGACCGGCGGAATTCCGGCCACCGCGTCGCGGCTCCGCTTCATCCGCAGCAACACCCGATCCAGAGATGAACCATCCGCACACCGAGTTGATCCAGCGCTTCTACGCGGCGTTCCAGCAGCGCGACATCGACGCCATGCTCGCCTGCTATGCCGATGACGTCGTCTTCAGCGATCCCGCATTCGGCGAGTTGCGCGGCGACCTCGCACGCGACATGTGGCGCATGCTGGTCGCGCGGGCGCAGGACTTTTCCTTGACGTTCGGCGACGTCGACGCGGATCAACAGGCCGGGCGTGCCGAGTGGATCGCCCACTACCGGTTCACCGCGACCGGCCGGATGGTGGTCAACCGGATCGACGCGCGGTTCCGGTTTCGCGACGGACTCATCGTCGAGCATCGCGACAGCTTCGACCTGTGGCGCTGGGCGCGTCAGGCGCTGGGACTGAAAGGCGCGCTGCTCGGCTGGACGCCTTTCGTGCAACGCGCGATCCGCGCGCAGGCGCGGAAAAATCTCGACGCGTATCGCGCCAAACGGAAATAGCACCCTCCGTTATGGCTTCATCGTCGCATTGATCAGGTCGTAAGCCATGTCCGGCAGCACGCCGTCCGGATTCTTGAGACCGTACTCGCCGTACCAGCTTTCGTCGGCTTCGGGATGCGGGCCGACGAGCCCGATGCGGCCTTTGCCGTAGCGATAGGTCGCGGCCGCGATATCGCGGTTCGGATAGGTCGCCAGCACGACCGCGCCGGGAGCGGCCGGAAGCATCGCGCCGTCCTGGAAGTAGATCCAGCGCCTTTTCCCGCGCCATACCACCGGCGTCACCGTGTCCGCGATACCGTGGAGCGTGGAGCGCGGCCGGTCGACTTCGGTGTCGATCTCGCCATCGACCAGCCCGAAACCCGGGTTGCCCGCCAGGTAGGCGCCCATGCAGATGCCCAGATAGCGCCCGCCGTTCGACACGTATTGCCGCACGGCCTCGATCGAGCGCTTCCCGATGCTGGCCGCCGCGCCGGGGATGTCCTGCCCGCCGCCGGGCTGGACATACAGCGCGGCGCCCGCCAGGACAGCCGGCGTGATCTTGAGTTTTTCCGCCGGCCCGACGTAGATCACGCGGAACTTGTGTTCCGATTCCCGCAGGCGCCTCGCAATCGTCTCGGGGCAACCATCGCACGCAGCCGGGCCGCGATAGACCAGTGCGACGGGACCACTGGCGGAGCCGCGCGCTTCGTCGCCGGCCGCGGCCGCCTGCACGACCGACGAGGCGACGAGCGACACCACCACGAAAACCGATTCTCTGTATCGCATGCTGTTGATCGAAAGGACTGAGGGGCGCGCGGCCGTTCAGGACGGGGCGATCGGCACGCACCGCTGCTCGCCTCGGCTTTTGAAACCTGATTGAAAGTCGCGCGAAATGGAGCGTAGGCGCGCGAAAGCGGCATGTGTGTA
Source organism: Burkholderia sp. Ac-20349 (assembly GCF_017104865.1). Lineage (NCBI taxonomy): Bacteria > Pseudomonadati > Pseudomonadota > Betaproteobacteria > Burkholderiales > Burkholderiaceae > Burkholderia > Burkholderia sp. Ac-20349. The sequence continues at coordinate 30,373 of NZ_JAAGPM010000062.1, read as the reverse complement.
CCGTTTCCTTGCGTGCTTGTGCAGATATGTGCGCCACGGCCCCGGCAACCGGGCTCCCGGGACTTCGTTACCGGTCGCGCACCTCGCCTGCCGTCCCCAACGGCCCGCGCCCGTTCCGCATGACGGCATGCCTGATCCGACGGGAGCGGCCTGGCGCGAACGGACGATCCCGGGCCGCAGTTGACCACCCCGCCCCGCCGACCGCCGCGCGTCCCGGCGGCGGTCGGAACCACCCGGAACCCCTCGCCCGCGTTCACGGCCAGGCAAGCCCGCGAAACACGCCCGAAAAACCCAACTCCCCCGTCCCATCGGGCTTTCCCGTGCCGCGGCTCTCAACTCTTATATAAGACATAAGACATTTGACGTTACAGAGCATTGAGATTAGAATCCCGCTCAAAGCAGTGCCTGGAACAGCCCCGGAGTGCCGGCAAGGCCTTCCCCTCAAACGCAATATCAGCAGGTCTCCCCATGCTTGAAAACTTTCGTGCTCACGTGGCCGCCCGCGCCGCGCTCGGTATTCCTCCCCTGCCGCTGACGGCTCAGCAGACCGCCGAACTGGTGGAACTGCTGACGAACCCGCCCGCCGGCGAAGAGCAGACGCTGCTCGACCTGATCACCCATCGCGTGCCTGCCGGCGTCGACGAAGCCGCCCGCGTGAAGGCCGGCTTCCTGGCCGCCGTGGCCAAGGGCGAGACCGTCTGCCCGCTGATCTCGCGCGAACGCGCGACCGAACTGCTCGGCACGATGCTGGGCGGCTACAACATCCAGCCGCTGATCGAGCTGCTGTCCGATGAAGCCGTCGCTGCCGTGGCCGCCGACGCACTGAAGAAAACCCTGCTGATGTTCGACCAGTTCCATGACGTCAAGGAACTCGCCGACAAGGGCAACGCGCACGCGAAGGCCGTGCTGCAGAGCTGGGCCGACGCCGAATGGTTCACGAGCCGTCCGGAAGTGCCGCAAAGCCTGACCATCACCGTGTTCAAGGTGACGGGCGAAACCAACACCGACGACCTGTCGCCGGCCCCGGACGCCACCACCCGCCCGGACATCCCGATGCACGCGCTGGCGATGCTGAAGAACACCCGCCCGGGCATCACGCCGGAAGAAGACGGCAAGCGCGGCCCGGTCAAGTTCATCGAATCGCTGAAGGAAAAGGGTCACCTGGTCGCCTACGTGGGCGACGTGGTCGGCACCGGCTCCTCGCGCAAGTCGGCCACCAACTCGGTGCTGTGGTTCACGGGTGAAGACATCCCGTTCGTGCCGAACAAGCGCTTCGGCGGCGTGTGCCTCGGCGGCAAGATCGCCCCGATCTTCTACAACACGATGGAAGACGCCGGCGCGCTGCCGATCGAACTCGACGTGTCGCAGATGGAAATGGGCGACGTGGTCGAACTGCGCCCGTACGAAGGCAAGGCGCTGAAGGACGGCAACGTGATCGCCGAATTCCAGGTCAAGTCCGACGTGCTGTTCGACGAAGTACGCGCCGGCGGCCGCATTCCGCTGATCATCGGCCGCGGCCTGACCGCGAAGGCACGTGAAGCGCTCGGCCTCGCGCCGTCGACGCTGTTCCGCCTGCCGCACCAGCCGGCCGACAGCGGCAAGGGCTTCTCGCTCGCGCAGAAGATGGTCGGCCGCGCCTGCGGTCTGCCGGAAGGCCAGGGCGTGCGCCCGGGCACGTACTGCGAACCGAAGATGACCTCGGTCGGCTCGCAGGACACCACGGGCCCGATGACCCGCGACGAACTGAAGGATCTCGCGTGCCTCGGCTTCTCGGCCGATCTCGTGATGCAGTCGTTCTGCCACACCGCCGCTTATCCGAAGCCGGTCGACGTGAAGACGCACCAGACGCTGCCGAACTTCATCAGCACGCGTGGCGGTATCGCGCTGCGCCCGGGCGATGGCGTGATTCACTCGTGGCTGAACCGCATGCTGCTGCCCGACACCGTCGGCACCGGCGGCGATTCGCACACCCGCTTCCCGATCGGCATCAGCTTCCCGGCAGGTTCGGGCCTGGTCGCGTTCGCGGCCGCCACCGGCACGATGCCGCTGGACATGCCGGAATCGGTGCTGGTCCGCTTCAAGGGCAAGATGCAGCCGGGCGTCACGCTGCGTGACCTCGTCAACGCGATCCCGCTGTACGCGATCAAGCAAGGCATGCTGACGGTCGCCAAGCAAGGCAAGAAGAACATCTTCTCGGGCCGTATCCTCGAAATCGAAGGCCTGCCCGACCTGAAGGTCGAGCAAGCGTTCGAGCTGTCGGATGCGTCGGCAGAGCGTTCGGCAGCCGGTTGCTCGGTGCACCTGAACAAGGAACCGATCATCGAATACCTCAACAGCAACATCACGCTGCTGAAGTGGATGATCGCGCAGGGCTACCAGGATCCGCGCAGCCTGCAGCGCCGTATCGAGGCGATGGAACAGTGGCTGGCCGACCCGCAACTGCTGTCGCCGGATGCCGACGCCGAGTACGCGGCCGTCATCGAGATCGACCTCGCCGACATCCACGAGCCGATCGTCGCATGCCCGAACGACCCGGACGACGTGAAGACGCTGTCGGACGTCGCAGGCGCGAAGATCGACGAAGTGTTCATCGGCTCGTGCATGACCAACATCGGTCACTTCCGTGCCGCGTCGAAGCTGCTCGAAGGCAAGCGCGACATCCCGGTCAAGCTGTGGGTCGCGCCGCCGACCAAGATGGACCAGAAGCAGCTGACCGAAGAAGGCCACTACGGCGTGTTCGGCACGGCCGGTGCGCGTACCGAAATGCCGGGCTGCTCGCTGTGCATGGGTAACCAGGCACAGGTGCGCGAAGGCGCGACGGTCATGTCGACGTCGACCCGCAACTTCCCGAACCGCCTGGGCAAGAACACGAACGTGTACCTCGGCTCGGCGGAACTGGCGGCAATCTGCTCGCGTCTGGGCAAGATCCCGACCAAGGAAGAGTACATGGCCGACATGGGCGTGCTCAGCGCGAACGGCGACAAGATCTACAAGTACATGAACTTCGACCAGATCGAAGACTTCAAGGAAGTGGCCGACACCGTGCAGCTGTAAGCACGCGGAGCGGGCTGCGACGGGCGGTAGACGTCGCAGCACACCACGCAATGGCGTCGCAGGCTGAATGCCCGCGGCGCCATTTTTTTATCCCGCGCCGGAGGGCAGCGCCGGCCCGGTCACGCGTGAAGCGCGTAAAGCCGCTCGACCACGTCGAACGGCAAGCCTTCGTCGTACCCTTCCGCTTCGTCGAGATCGACATACTCGCGGCCGTCGGTCGGCTGCAGCATCAGCGCCGGCACCGGTCGCGCGACCGGGAGATCGGGATAGTCGTTCGGACTCGCGCCTTCGTAGTCATGCGGATCGAACCAGATCCCGTGATCGGCGTAATAGCCGTCGGCATAACGCTGCTCGATTTCACGCACCAGCCGGAACCGGTCCAGTTGATACGACGCGTTGCCCAGGTCGCTTTCGTTCGCGTACTGCACGAACCACGCGGCGCCGAGACTCCAGTAGATCAGCAGCGCGGTGGCGCGATCGATGTTGCGGTTGTCGAGCAGCCAGCGCAGCGCGCGGCTGTTACCGTCGTAATTGGAACGCGCGGCGAAGCGGTGCCATTGCTCGGGCGTCGCGCCCTCGAGCCAGGTGCGGACGATATCCCACGCCTTTTGTTCGATGTCGGAATCATCCATGGATGGCGGCCTCGCGGAACGGTGAATGGCGAAAAAGTGTCGAATGACCGCCGATTCTAACGCCGCTTCGCAGCCGTCACGCGCCCTCGCCGCCCGGCTCGCGACGGATCACCAGTTCGTTGAAGCCGGTGTGCGGGTCGGGTTCGCGCGCAAAGCGATGCGCGGGAAGCACGGCAAGCAGGATCTCGGCGGTCGTGCGCACCACGCAGCCGCTGGCCACGTGGCCGCCCGACACGCGGCCGACCACATCGGAAACGGACATGTGCAGGTGCGCGCCGTCCGGCGATACCGAGCCGGCCAGCGTCAGGATTTCGAGGTCGCCGCGCAATTCGGTCGGCACGTCGGCCCCGGCAAAGCGCAACTGCGCGATGCTCAGGCTGCCGATGCCCTGGATCACGAAGGCCGCGTGCGCGTCGTGCTGACGCAATGCGTGCTCGATCGTCGCGCGCAGGTCGTCGCCGGGAGAAAGACGCAGGGGGTGGGCTTGCATGGTCGTGATCCTGTTCGGGGCCGGGATGTCGACCAAGGGTAAGTTCGTGCCGGCAATCCGGCAAGCCCGCCGGTCGCCTGCCCGGTCAGAGATCGAGCCGCAGGCACTCGAATTCGACCGCGCCGTCGCATGGCAACTCGCCCACGTCGAGCGTGAAGCCGACCACGTCGATCAACCCCTGCTCCCGATCGATGACCCACCCGCATCCGCGGTAGCCGTACGGGTTCCCGGTTTTCCCGATCCATTGCCGGCTGGCCGCACGTCTTGCGTCGTCGGGCCAATCGTCGAGACAGGCCGCCCGGACCTCGCAGTCGACTGCCGACACCGGCGTTCGCACGATGTCGTCGACGCGCGCGTCGCCTCCGAACGAGAACACCGTGATCTCGTGTTCGCCGCACCGTAACGTCACCGCCGCGCACTCGCTGTCGGTTGAATATGGCGCGACGTGCGTCACCACTACCTGCTCCATGTCGTGACTCCATGCCCCGATGCCGCCGCCGTGTCGTCGGCTGCGCGGATTGCGCTCCGTCGTCCGTCGTCCGTCACCGGCGCCGGTCCCGGGCGCAAGCATACCGCCAGCGACGCGCGCGCCCTCCGGACGAATGCGCGGCGACGCCGTGCGACGCCGTGCGACAGCTTCGCGGCAACGGACCAGCGGGCCGCGCTGGCACGTTGCACAACGGGCGAGGCAGCCTTCCGCTGGCGCCGCAATACCCGCGGCGCACCATCGGTGCCGGATACAAGCATCACACGGTGAAACGCTCGCTCGCGAACTGCGCATCGGGCACGCCGGCCGTCATCGCCACGTCCCGCACCGCCTGCACGAGCGGGGGCGGTCCGCACACGTAGATGTCCGGTGGCGCGCCGCCCTGCGCGAGCGCCGCGCGCAACGCGTCGACCGGCGTGCCACTCGCCCCGGCCCACTCCCCGCCCGGCCGCCAGACGTACAGTTCGACGCGCAACTGCGGCAGGTCGGCTTGCAATCGCGCGAGTTCATCCAGCATGAACAGTTCGCTTTCCTGATTGACGCCGAAGAACAGCCGCGCGTCGACCATCTCCTGAAATTCAGCCATGCGCCGCAGCATCGACAGGATCGGCGCGAGCCCGGTGCCGCCCGCGACAAACCAGCGCGGCCGCAGGCTGTCCGCGAACAGCCCGAAGCCGCCCATCGGCACGCGCACGGTCAGCGGATCGCCCGGCCGCGCCCGCTCGCGCAGGTAGGTCGAAAACCAGCCGCCCGGCCGCAGCCGAATCAGGAACTCGAGGCGGCCGTCCCAGTTGCTCGTGTTCGCGAGCGAATACGGGCGGCGCACACCGCTGCCCGGCACCTCGAGTTCCGCGAACTGGCCCGGCTCGAATTCCGCGGCCGAGCCGAATGCGTCGTCGGGCTCGACCTGCAGCTCGACGCGCATCGTGTCGGCCGCGATCGTCTCGAGCGCCGCGATCTGCGCGGTGCGCACGGGCACCGGATGCAGCAGCACCTTGGTGCGGTCGTACGGCGCGGCGACCCGCAGATCGCCGCGCGGCCGGGTCCGGCACAACAGGACCGCGCCGCGCTGGCCGGCCGGCAGCACGCCGGCACTGTCGGTCGACGTCTCGTACGCGCCGTCGACGACGGTCGCCTGGCACGCGCCGCAGCTTCCGCGCCGGCATTGCGACGGCAGCGTGATATCGGCCTCGGCCGCTGCCGACAGCAGATCCTGCCCGGCGTCGCAGCCGAAGCCGAAGCGCTCGCCGTCGCGTGTCGTGATCTCGATGCGATAAGTCATCGAACGATCCCGCTCAAGCGGCCTGGCGCGCCAGCGACGCGGCCAGGTCGGTACCGGCGTCGCCGATCGGCTGGATGCCGAACTGCTCGACCAGCACCGCCAGCACGCCCGGCGTCACGAAGGCCGGCAGCGTCGGCCCGAGGCGGATGTTGCGCAGGCCGAGCGCGAGCAGCGTCAGCAGCACGGCCGCCGCCTTTTGCTCGAACCACGAGATCACGAGCGACAGCGGCAGGTCGTTCACGCCGCATTCGAATGCGTCGGCGAGCGCCGTCGCGATCCGGATCGCCGAGTAGCTGTCGTTGCACTGCCCGAGGTCGAGCAGGCGCGGAATGCCACCGATATCGCCGAACGCGTGCCGGTTGAACCGGTACTTGTTGCAGCCGAGCGTCATCACGACCGTATCGTCGGGTGCCTGCTCCGCGAACTCGGTGTAGTAGTTGCGGCCCGGTGCCGCGCCGTCGCAGCCGCCGATCAGGAAGAAATGGCGGATCTGTCCGGCCTTGACCGCGTCGATGACCTTGTCCGCGACACCGAGCACCGCATGCCGGCCGAAGCCGACCGTGATCGTCTCCTCCGGCGCCGTGGCCGGGAACCCGGGCAGCGCCTGCGCGGCGCGGATCAGCGTCGAGAAATCGTGATGCTCGAGATGGCGCACGCCCGGCCAGCCGACCGGCCCCGTCGTGAAGATCCGCTGCCGGTATTGCGGCATCGGTTCGATGATGCAGTTGGACGTCATCAGGATCGGCCCCGGGAAATGCGCGAAGTCGCTCTGCTGATCCTGCCACGCGCCGCCGTAGTTGCCGGCCAGATGCGGAAACGCCTTCAACACCGGATACGCATGAGCCGGCAGCATCTCGCCGTGCGTGTACACCTGGATGCCGGTGCCGGCCGTCTGTTCGAGCAGCGCGTGCAGATCGCCGAGATCGTGGCCCGACACGAGGATCGCCTTGCCCGCCACCGGCGACACGCGCACGGCCGTCGGTTGCTGCGCGCCGAAACGGCCGGTGTTCGCGCTGTCGAGCAGTTCCATGACCGTCAGGTTCAACCGGCCGAGGTCGAGTGCCTGCGCGAGCAGCGCGTTGACGTCGTCGGGGTCGCGCGCGAGAAACGCGAGCGCCGCTTCGATTCCCTCGTAGATGTCGTCGCGCTCGTAGCCGAGCACCCGCGCATGATGCGCGTACGCGCACACGCCCTTCAGCCCGTACAGCACCAGCGCGCGCAGGCCAACGATGTCCGCGCCCACCTTGTCGAGCCCGTGGTCCACGCCGACGCTCTTGGCCTGCTCCAGCAGCCCGGCCAGATCGTCCGCCGGCTGCCACATCGCCGGCCCGTGCTGCGCCGGGACGACCGTGCCCGCCGCCCGCGCGCTCGCATCACATGCGGCCTTCACGCGGTCGCGCATCTGCGCCGCTTCGCGCAACAGTGCGACGAAACGGGCCGCATGGAAGTTCACGTTGGTCAGCGTCGTGAACATCGCATACAACACGAACCGGTCGGCATCGCGATCCGGTGCGCCCATCGCACGCGCGATCGCGCCGTATTGCGCAATGCCCTTCACTGCATGGACCAGCAGGTCCTGCAGGTCCGCCGTCGTTGCATCCTTGCCGCAGTTGCCTTTCGCCGATGCACAGCCGGGCCGCGTGCCGGTCCGGTCAGTCTGTTCGCATTGATAGCAAAACACGGTGCTCTCCTTTCTCGATCATGGGGGCGCGGGTCGGCGCGAGCGACAGCGGAACACGGGTTCCTGGCTGCCGGGCATCCCGCCCGCTTCAAGATGCGTGTCTTATGCATCTTTTTCCATGATGTTTCGGCACGCGTTTCGCAACCGTGATGCAGATCAAGAAACCGGATGCGCGCAGGTGAGGCAACTTGTCGCTATGACTGCCCGCCGGCTTCGGTCGCGGGTTCGTGCTCGCTGTCGGCATCCGCGCATTCGATGCCCCAGTCGCCGTATCGATACCAGTCGTCACCGAGCAGCTCGCTCGGGTGCTGCGTACGGCTGGAGCCATTGCCGCAACGCATCGCGTGTGTCGGGCAGTAGTTGTCGCATCCCCAGCAGATCCGCTCCGGATGCACGGGATGCAGCGGAAATTTCTTGGCCATGATCTTGTCTTCCCGGTGTCGTTTCATCCGCTACCGTTCGACTCTAGTTCACCGGCGCACACGGGCCATGCGGCATTCGTTCGCACCGGCGGCGCGGCATCGGCTAGGCACGCGCACGCGATTGGTCTAGGCTGCACGGTATTCCGCGGCGCGAGCCGCCAACCCGATCCCTGTCCGATGACCACCACTCCGAACCGACGATCCCGCCTGCGCGGCGGCCTGCTGGGCCTGCTGATCGGCGACGCGCTGGGCGTGCCGTATGAATTCCACGACGCCGAGTCGATTCCGCCGCCGGCCGCGATCGACATGACGCCGCCGCCCGGCTTTGCGCGCGCCCACGCCGGCGTGCCGCCCGGCACCTGGAGCGACGACGGCGCGCAGGCGCTCGCGCTGCTCGACGCGCTGTCGGACGACCACGCCCTGAATCTCGACACGTTCGCGCGCAACCTGCAGGACTGGTTTCATCGCGGCGCCTTCACGCCGGACGGCCGCGTGTTCGACGTCGGCCTGCAGACGCAGCGTGCATTCCACGCGCTGGCGGCCGGCGCGGCGCCAGCCGTTGCCGGCCCGAACGGCGAGCGCGACAACGGCAACGGCTCGCTGATGCGCTGCTTCCCGGTGGTCATGGTCGCCGCATCGCGCGACGAAGCGATCCGGCTCGCGTGCAAGCAGAGCGTCGTCACGCACGGCCACGTGCGCTCGCAACTGTGCTGTGCGCTCTATGGCCTGACGGCATGGGGCATCGTCGAAGGCCAGCCCGCGCCCGATGCGGTGCGCGCCGCCGAAGACGAGCTGCTGGCGCGCTACACGGGCACCGCCGACGAGAGCGAACTGAAGATCGTGCTCGATGGCCGCTTCGATACGCCGCAAGGATCCGGTTACGTGGTCGACAGCTTCTGGTCGTCGATCCATTGCCTGCTGTCGACGGGCAGCTACGAAGACTGTGTGAAGCGCGCGATCGCACTCGGCAACGACACGGATACGACGGCGGCCATCGCCGGCAGCCTCGCCGGCGCGCTGTACGGCGAGCACGCGTTGCCCACCCGCTGGGTCGCGGCGCTGCGCGGGAAAGAACAGGTCGAGGGCTGGCTCGCGAAACCGTGAGCGTGCTAAGGGAATACGCGGCAGACAGCGGAAGGAGATCAGATGGGGCAGTACGCGGACGCAGACTGGTACAGACAAAGCGTGGCCGACTACCTCGCGCAGTACGGTGCGGTTCCACCGCCGTGGATCGTCGCGGCCGATTCGCATCCGTACAGCATGCGGTGGCGCATGGGCGGCGGCGAAACGTTCATGATGGTGTTTCAGGAATGGTGGGAACAGCACGCGTGGCACGAGCGCGAGCGCGTGACCTACTTCCTGAAATGGCCGCCTCCGCCGCGCTGGATTCCGTGGATGGCCGACGTGATCTGGGATCTCGAACCGTGGGAAGAGGACGGCGAATTCGACTACACGCGCTACTACGCGCAGCTCGAGCAGCTGGGATTCGGCGGCACCGCCGATGTGGAAGCCGACATGGAAGACAGCCGCTGGGATTGATACCACCGGGCCATCGCCGGCCCGGCCGCATCACGCATTACGCATCACGCGCGCCGGTCGCGCGCCAGCAACCCGTACAGCGCGCTGTCCGATACTTCGTCCCCGACGATCCAGCGTTCGCGCAGTAACCCTTCCCGCGCAAAGCCGAGCCGTTCGAGCAGCCGCGCCGATGCGGCGTTGCGCGGATCGATATCGGCTTCGAGCCGGTTCAGCCGCAACGTGCCGAACGCGTGATCGATCACGGCCGATGCCGCCTCGCGCATGTAACCGCCGCTCCAGAACTTGCGCCGCATGCTGAAGCCGATCTCGGCGCGCCGGCATTGCTCGTTCGCATGGAACAGCACGCATTCGCCGAGCGCTTCGCCGGTTTCCCGCAGTTCCAGCACGCAGATCAGGTCCTGCCCACTCGCGGCATTCTTCACGTTGCGCGCGACACGTTCGATCGCCTGTTCGATGTGCGTCATCGGCGAGAACGAGAAATAGCGCATCGCTTCCGCATCCGACCAGATCTCGAAGAAGGTGTGCGCATCGGCGTCGCGTAGCGGTCGCAGGACGAGGCGGGAGGTATCCAGCGTGACGGGTTCGAACAGAGGCATGGCGACAGTCGGTCGAAAAACGGGATCGTGAATTAGAACACGCAAGCCGCAAGTCGGCCATCTTGCGCGTTCGCACGCTCCGCCGCACAGCAGCAGCCCGATCGCCGCCAAACAAAAAGGCCCGGACATCGCCCGGGCCTCATCACTGCAGCCGATACCGCCAGCCGCGCTTACGCTTCAAGCGCTTCGAGCACCTTCCCCTTCGTCTCGATCCCGACGAAGTGCACGGTCACCGCCGCGATCAGCGGCACGATGCCGATCAGGTAGAACGCCGGCGCGAGGTTGCCGCCGATGATCGCGTGCGGCACCACCATCGGCGCGACGAACGACGCGATCTTGAGCCACGCGCTGCCGAGCCCGCAGCCCGACGCGCGGATGCTCGTCGGATACTGCTCAGGCGTATAGACGTACGCGGTGATGAACCCCGAGGCCATCAACCCGAGCGACAGCGAGCAGAAGATCGAGACGACATACACCGACGACGCGTGATAGACGCCCGCGAACGCCAGCGACAGCGCGCACAGCACGAACGACCACACGATCACCGGCTTGCGGCCGAGCTTGTCGACGAGCAGCGCGGACGCCAGCGACCCGAGCACGCCCATCACCGAGCCGATCACCGCGAGGTTCAGCGCGAGCTGCAGCGGTGCGTGATAGAAGTTCTTGTAGATCGTCGGCAGCCACGTCGACAGCCCGTACTGGATGAACCCGCAGGTCGCCCACAACGTCGCCACCGCGAGCGTGCGCTTGCGATACGCGGCGCTGAACAGGTCGCTCATCTTGCGCTTCGGATGCTGGCGCACCATCTCGTCGAACGCGGCCGCCTGCGTGACCGGCGGCAGCTCGCCGCGCACCGACGCTTCGAACGCGCCGACCGCGCGCCCTGCTTCGGCCAGGCGCCCGCGCGACGCGAGCCAGCGCGGCGACTCCGGCACGATGCGCGTGAGCACGAGCGACAGGATCAGCGGCAGCCCGCCGACGAAGTACATGATTTCCCAGCCGAAACGCGGCACGAGCCACGCGCCGAGCGCCATCGACACGAGCAGGCCGATCGGGAACACGATCTCGTACAGCAGCACGAAGCGGCCGCGGCCGTGTGCGCGCGTGATCTCGTTGATGTACGTCGCGGCGACCGGCAGCTCGCCGCCCAGGCCCAGGCCCTGCAGGATCCGCAGCAGCACGAAGATCTCGAAGGTCGGCGCGAAGCCGCACGCGATGCTGGTGATGCCGATCACGGCCGAGCTCCACGCGATCGCCTTCACGCGGCCATGCTTCTCCGCCAGCGCCGGAAACAGGAAGGCGCCGATCAGCTGGCCGATCGCGCCGGATGCGATCAGCAGGCCGATCTGCGTCGGCGACAGCCCCCATTTGTGGATCAGCAGCGGCAGCGTCGCCGCGATCGTGATCACGTCGAAGCCGTCGAAGAACGTCGCGGCGCCGATCAGCACGCGAGCGCGGATCTGCATCGCGTTGACCGGAAGCCGCTCGAGCCGCGCGATGATCGCGCCGGGCGTGGAGGCGGCAGCTTCCATCGTGGCGCGACCGGCCACGACGTTGTCGAAAGTGCTCATGCGGGGTGTCTCCTGTGTCTCGTCGCCCGGTCAGGCCAGTGTCTTGCTCGTGTCTGCCAGGGCTTCCGTATCCACTGCCCGGCCCTGGTTCATCCACTTGCGCGCGAGCTTCAACTCACGTGCGTTGTTGACGGCGATGACACCTCTCACATGTCCTTCGCCCACGAAAAACAGCGTCGCGCGGCGCGCGGCAAGCTCGCCGCGCACGACGAGCTGCGCATCGGCCGGCAGATCGCCGAGGATCTGCAGGTTCACGTCGTACTGATCGGACCAGAACCACGGGATCTCCGCGTACGGGGCACGCACGCCGAGCACGGCCTTCGCCGCCGCGATCGCCTGGTTCTGCGCGTTGGCCCACGATTCGAGCCGCACGCGCCGCTTCAGCCAGCCGTTGTGATGGTTCGCGACGTCGCCGCACGCGAAGATCGCCGGGTCGCTGGTCGCGCCGAATTCGTCGACGACGATGCCGTCGTCGATCGCCAGCCCCGCATCGCTCGCGAGCGACGCGTTCAGCGCGAGGCCGATGCCGGCCACCGCGAAATCGGCGTCGATCGTCGTGCCGTCTGCCAGCGTCGCGCGTACTTTCGACGCGTCGTCGGGCTGCGCGTCGAGCGACGCGAGCGCCGCGCCGAGCCGCACGTCGACGCCGTTCGCACGATGCAGGTCGAGCAGGAAATCCGACACGATCTGCGGCACCGAGCGACCGCACAGCCGCGGCGCGCCTTCGACCACGACCGCCTCGACGCCGAGCTTGCGCGCGGTCGCCGCGACTTCGAGGCCGATCCAGCCGCCGCCGATCACGAGCACGCGCTGGCTCGCGCGCAGCTTCTCGCCGAGCGCGGCCGCTTCGTCGAGCGTGCGCAGGTAATGCAGGTTCGGGGTCTTCACGAGCGCGTCCGGCAGGCGGCGCGACGTGCCGCCGGTCGCGATCACGAGGCGGTCGTATTCGATCTCGCGGCCGCTTTCGGTTGTCACGACGCGGCGCGCACGGTCGATCGATGCGGCGCGTTCCGGCTGCCATGCTTCGACGTTCAGCGCGTCGAATTCGTCGGGACGCACGACGCGCACGGTGTCGATGTCGGCGTCGCCGGCCAGCACGGCCTTCGACAGCGGCGGACGCTCGTACGGCAGATGCGGTTCGTCCGCGATCATCACGAGACGGCCGGCAAAGCCTTCCGCGCGCAGCGTCTTCAGCACCCAGCCGGCGGCCTGGCCGCCGCCGATCACGACGACCGTGCCGGGCGCGGCTTGCGCCTGTTCGTTCCCTTCGCTCATGATTTGCGCTCCGTCATGAACTTGCCTTCCGGCGCCTTCGCGTTCTTCTGCCGGCGCGTGTTGCCGTCGAGGCCGCCGTCGACGGCCCATTCGGCGAACACGGTCGGTCCCGGCTCGAATTCGCGCGGCTGCCATTCGGGCGTCAGCATGTCTTCGTCCGCGTAGTACTCGATCAGGCCGCCGGCCGGGTTCTGGAAGTACCAGAAGTACGCGGACGACACCGGGTGACGGCCCGGGCCGAGTTGCGTTTCCCAGCCGCAGCGGTCGATGTGCATGCCGCCGCCGAACACTTCGTGGATGTCGCGCACGGTGAACGCGACATGGTTCAGGCCGCGTTTGCCGTTCGGCAGCGCGAGCAGGAACAGATCGTGGTGGCCGCCGTGCGGCGCGCAGCGCATGAATGCGCCGCGGCCCGGGTAACGGTCGGACGTCTCGAAGCCCAGCAGCTCGTGATAGAACTTTTCCTGTGCGTCGAGGCAGTTCGTGAAGAACACCACGTGCCCGACCTCGACCGGTTCCGCGCGCGCATAGATCGGGCTCGGCTGGTCGACGCGCAGCGTCTGGCCCCACACGTTCGACGGCGAGCCCGTGATGTCGAGTTCACGCTTGCGCGTGACTTCGATGCGGATCGCCATCCCGTTCGGGTCGATACAGCCGACCGCATCGTCCTGCGCGTAATAGCCGGGCTGGCCGGCCAGTTTCGTGCGCAGCGCGTCGAGTTCCTGCTGCGTCGCGACGCCCCACGTGACTTCACGCAGCGTCGGGCCCGCTTCGAACGCGGGCGGCAGCGCCGGATCGTCGGCCTTGACGGCCAGCACGGTGCAGCCGTTCAGCGTCTCGAAGCGTGCGCGCGCGTCGTCGTGCGAGACTTCCTTCATCCCCCAGTCGGCGAAAAAGCGCCGGCAGGTCGCGAGGTCGTCGACGCCGTACGTGATCTGCTCGATTCCCAAAATGCTCATTGCGTCATTCCCCTTCGCTCAGTTCGCCCACGGCAGCGGCGCGTCGTTCAAGCCCCAGTAGAGGCTCTTTTGCTGCATGTACTCGCGGATGCCGAGGCGGCCCTTCTCGCGCCCCATCCCGCTCTCCTTCCAGCCCGAGAACGGCGTGGAAATAGAAAACAGCTTGTACGTGTTGATCCAGACGGTGCCCGTCTCCAGCGCACGCGCGATGCGCCACGCGCGCTTGTAGTCGCGCGTCCAGATGCCGGCCGCCAGGCCGAACACGCTGTCGTTCGCCTGCGCGATCAGCGACGCTTCGTCGTCGAACGGCATCGCGACGAGCACGGGCCCGAAGATCTCTTCCTGGCAGATGCGCGCGCTGTTCGGCAGGCCTTCGAGAATCGTCGGCTGATAGAAGAAGCCGTTCTCGCGCCCGTCGCCCGACGGCCGTTCGCCACCGCACAGCAGGCGACCGCCTTCTTCGAGACCGAGCGCGACGTAGCGCTCCACCGATTCGCGATGCTTCGCGGTGATCAGCGGCCCCATCTGCGTGTCGGGACGCGTCGGGTCGCCCACGCGCAGCTTGCGTGCGCCTGCGACCAGGCGCTTCATGAATTCGTCGTACACCGCGCGCTGCACGAACAGCCGCGAACCCGCGATGCACGCTTCGCCTGACGAGCTGAAAATGCCATACAGCACGCCGTTGACCGCGTGATCGAGATCGGCGTCGGCGCAGACGATGGTCGGCGACTTGCCGCCGAGTTCGAGCGACACCGGCATCAGCTTTTCGGCCGCGATGCGCGCGATGCCGCGGCCCACTTCGGTGCCGCCGGTGAACGACACCTTCTTCACGAGCGGATGACGCACGAGCACGTCGCCGATCACCGAGCCCTTGCCCGGCAACACGCTCAGCACGCCCTTCGGCACGCCGGCCTCCTCGCAGATCCGAGCCAGCGCGAGCGACACGAGCGGCGTGACTTCGGCCGGCTTGAGCACGACCGCGTTGCCGCCCGCCAGTGCCGGCGCAAGCTTCTGCGCATCGGACGCGATCGGCGAATTCCACGGCGTGATCGCCGCGATCACGCCGATCGGCTCGTACACGCTCATCGTCAGGTAATCGCCGCGCGACGGCGTCAGTTCCTCGTCGAGCGTTTCGAGGCACGCCGCGAAATAGCGGAACGTGTTCGCGGCGCTGGCCACCAGCACGCGCGTCTCGCTGATCGGCTTGCCGTTGTCGCGGCGCTGCAGGTTCGCGAGCGCCTCGTGGCGCTGCATGATCAGGTCGGCGATGCGGTACAGCACCTGCGCACGCAGGTGCGGCTTCAGCCCGGCCCAGTCGGCGCGGCGCCACGCGGCATCGGCGGCGACGACAGCTTCGGCCGCGTCTTCCGCGTTCGCGGTCGACACTTCCATGTTCAGCGACTGGTCGGCCGGATAGATGCTCGCGTAAGGCGCGCCACGGCCGCGCCGCCATTCGCCGCCGATCAGGATGTTGCCGTCGGGTACGAGGCTCGTATCGAAAGGAGTCATGTCACAAGTCCCACAAATCTGTCTCTGCACGTCCGCCCTCGCCGTGGCGCGGGCGGACATTCAATGGCCCGGTCAGATCACGCAGCGGGCCGCGCGGTTGCGCAGCGCGCGGATCGCGCTGTACGCCGTCAGCGCGGACGTCTTCGGGTTGTCGGGCAGCGGCTTGCCGCTCATTTCCAGCGACATCTCGCCGAATGCGCCACGCGCGGTGATGCGGTGCACGTTGCGCTCGACGGCCGGATCGGCAATCAGGCGCACGTGCGTCGCGTCGAGCCCGAGGCCCGCGAGCGCGACGGTGGCCGCGACGTTCGCGTTCTTCGGATACAGGCGCGCGGCGTCGCGCGCGCTGCCTTCGAAGATCACCTTTTCCGCGGTCATCGCACGCAGGTCGCACAGTTCCTCGGCAGGCGTGCCGAGCCAGCCGAGCGGCGGCTTGCGGCCCACGTACAGCACTTCGTCGAGGCCGCCCTGCTGCGCGGACGCCAGCGCGTCGATCCCGCCGATCGCGCCGGACAGCAGCGTGACCGTCGCATCGCCTTCGTCGGCCGCCTGCGCGAGCACGTCGAGCAGCGCGAGATCGGACAGCGCGCCGATCGAAGCGACCGCGCAGTCGGTGCCGGCCTTCAACAGCGGCACGACGTGATCGACGAGCGCGCTGTGGCCCGCGCATTCGAGCGCGAACTCGGGGCGGCGGGCCAGTGCGTCGACTGACGACACGACCTCCACCGCGCCGCCCAGCACGCCCTGCACCGCCGCGCGCTGGTGTTCCGGCACGATCACGTGCGCGATGCGCAGTGACGCATCGTGCTCGACCGCGTGGTACACGGCCGCGCCGATCGCACCGAAGCCGATCATCGCGACGTCGACGGGTGCGTGGCCGTTACGCATACTGGCGCTCCGACGGCTCTTCCTTCTTCACCGGCGGGCCCGCGAAGTTCGACGCGAACGAGCCGACCGACAGCATGTCGACCTCGACCATCACCGGCCCTTCCTTCGCCATCCCTTCGCGCACGATCGCTTCCGCCTGGTCGAGCGACGTGATCCGGTAGTGCGTGAGGCCGAAGCTCGCGCAGAACTGCGCGAAATCGGGCTGGTGCAGTTGCACGAAGCAGCGGCGGCCACCGTAGTGCGCGTCCTGGATGTTGCGGATCACGCCGTAGCACTGGTCGTTCATCAGCACGATCATCACGTTCGCGTTTTCCTGCACGGCCGTGACGAGCTCGCCGACGTTGACCATCAGGCCGCCGTCGCCGACGAGGCAGACCGTCTTCGCAGCCGCATCCGCCAGCGCCGCGCCGATGCCCATCTGGATGCCCTGGCCGATGCCGCCGCCGAGCGCATGCACGCCCGAGCGCGGCTCGAAGATCTTCAGCAGGCGGTTGCCCCACGTGCTGTTCGAGATCGTCACGTCGCGCACCCAGTTGTAGTCGCGGCCGACGGCGCCCTGCAGCGTGTCGACGAGCTGCTTGTACGGCCCGAGGCCCTTCGACACGTCGGCCACCGCCTGCTCGCGCGCTGCCGCGAGGTCGGCGGCGAATTGCGGATCGACCGACAGGCGGCCTTCGAGGCGGTCGGCCAGCTCGGCCAGCACGCGCTTCGAATCGCCGTGCACGAACAACTCGTTGCGATAGCCGCGGTTGTCGGCGAGCGCGTCGGCATCGACGCGGAACAGCGGCTGCGGCAGCGCGAGCTTGTACTTCAGCGTCTCGTTGCCGCGCAGGCGCGAGCCGACGACGACGAGCGCATCGCAGGTCTTGTAGAACGCCTCGACGGACGCGTGCACGTTGAACGCGCCGAGCGTCGCCGGATGATCCTCGGGCAGCACGCCGCGGCCCTGCACGCTCGTCACGACGCCGAAGCCGAGCTTCACGAGGCGTTCGACTTCCTCGCGTGCGTGGCGCGCGCCGCCACCGAGCCACAGCAGCGGGCGGCGCTTGGCCGCCAGTGCGTCGGCGAGCTTCGCGACGCGTGCGGTGTCGTGCTCGCGCACCGTGACGTGTGCCGGTGCGAGGTCTTCCGGCCATTCGATTTCGGCAGCCTGGATGTCGATCGGAATCTCGACCGACACGGGGCCCGTCGGCGCGGTCTGCGCGATGCGCACGGCTTCGCGGATCGTCGGCAGCACGGTTTCGACCGTGCGCACGCGGAACGCGGCCTTCGAGATCGAATGCAGCATCGACAGCTGGTCCGGCGCTTCGTGGATGTACGCGAGATCCTGGTCGAGATACGGCGTCTCGATCTGCCCCGTGACGTGCAGCAGCGCGGTGCCGGCCGTCAGCGCTTCGACCATCGCGCCGGCCGCGTTGCCCGCCGCCGTGCCCGTGCTCGTGAACGCGACGCCGAGGCCGCCCGACACGCGGGCCAGGCCGTCGGCCATGTTCAACGCGCCGGCTTCACCGCGTGCGCCGACATACCGGATGTTGCCGCGCGAGTTGATCGCGTCGAGGATCGGCATGTTGTGGATCGAGATGACACCGAATGCGGTCTTCACGCCGCACTGCTCGAGAAAGGCGGCAATCAGCTCGCCAACCGTGGTTTTTTTAGACATGGCGTGCAAAGCCTCCAGAAACGTCGATATGGCTGCCCGTCGTGTACGACGACAGATGCGTTGCGAGATAAAAGAGTGCCCAGGCGGCCTCGTCAGGCTTGCCGAAGCGGTTCAGCGGAATGTTCTTCGTGCGGGCGATCGCGCCCGTCCAGTCTTCCCAGCTTTCGCCGGCCTGCGCCTGCGCTTCGTAGCGGCGGCGCCACTGGCCCGACTCGACGATGCCGATCAGGATCGAGTTCACGCGGATGCGCTGCGGCGCGAGTTCGGTCGCGAGCGACTTCACGAGGCTCAGCACGCCCGCGCGCGCCGACGACGTCGCGACCATGTGCGGCTCCGGCTGCAGCGCGAGCAGCGAGTTCACGCAGGTGATCGTCGGCGCCTGCGCGTCGCGCAGCAGCGGCAGGAACGCGCGGGTCGGGCGGATGATGCTGAAATACTTCAGTTCGAGCTCTTCGCGCCACGCGTCGTCGGTCGTGTCGGCGAAGGTCGACACGCGGCCCTGGCCGGCGTTGTTGACCAGCATGTCGGCACGGCCGAAGCGTGTCGAAACCGCTTGAGCGAACGCCGCCACATCCTGCTCATCGAGCACGTTGCAGCGCGCGGCGAGCACTTGCGCACCCGGGTATTTCTCGCCGAGCATCGCTTCGGCGCGCGCCAGGCGCTCGCTGTCGCGGCCGCAAATCGCGACCGACGCGCCCGCCTGCAGGAACCGTTCGGCGGTCGCGAGGCCGATGCCGGACGAACCGCCCGTCACCACCGCCACCTGCCCGGTCAGATCGATCTGAATCATGTCAATCCTCGCCGGGCCGCCCCAAGAGGATTGACCGCCCCCTCGGGGGGCAGCGTGCGAAGCATGCGTGGGGGTCTCATTTCAGTCCTAAAGCCTTCAGAAACGTGTGCTCGTCATCCGAGCGGTAATTGAGCCGCCGCGACAATTCCGCCGCCGCGCGCTGCACCTTGTCGATCAGACCATCCGCGATCAGCGCCGCGTCGATCTCCGGCCGCGGCACCGTCACCGTGATGCACGCGACGATCTTCTGCGTCTCGTTGCGCACCGGCGCCGTCACCACCGAGATGCCGCGCTCGAACGACGAATTGCTGACGCCGTAGCCGCGCAGCGCATCCTCGCGGATCACTTCGTACAGCGCGTCGACCGTTTCCGGCGTCGCGTTCGTCATCCGGTTCAGCGCGCCTTCCGGATACAGCGCATGCAGTTCCTTCAACGACAGGTCGCCCATCAGCACGTGGCCGTGCGTCGTCGCATGCGCAGGCAAGCGCGTACCGACGTTCACGCGGATCGAGCTGAACACCGGCGCCTGGCTTTGCGCCTTCGCGACGAACACCACGTCGCGGCCGTCGCGGATCACGATGTGCGTCGTGAAGCCGGTCGCGTCGCGCAGGCTCTCGATCACGGGCAGGCCCAGATCGGTCAGCTCCAGCGAGCTCAGGTATTCGAAGCCGAGCCGCAGCACGGCGATGCCGAGCTTATAGTTGCGATCCTTGTCCGCGCGCTCGAGGAAGCCGAGCGATTCGAGCGTCTGCAGCAGACGGAACACCGTCGTGCGCGGAATGCCGAGCCGCTTCGACAATTCGGGCGCGCCGAGCACGGGCTCGCGCGGCGAGAATTCGGCGAGGATCCGCAGCCCGCGTTCGAGGCCGGGCACCACGTAGCTGGCTTCGGCTTTCCCGTTTTCGAGTTCGGGTTGTTGTAGCGGTTCGTTCATGCCAGTCCCCGCTGTTGGTCGCACTGACGGCAGAACGTGTCGATCAGTGCGGAATAAACGGCCGGCGCTTCCACGTAGCCGGCATGGCCTGCTTGCGGAATCACCTGCAGCCCGACGTGCGCGGCCGCGGCAATCCGCTCGCACGCGGCGGGCGGCGTGATCGCGTCGTTCGCGCCGACGGCCACGGCCGTGCGGCCGCGAAAGCCGGCGAGATCGGTCGCGAGATCGGCGTTCGCGAGCAGATGCGTGGCCTGCGCGTAGCCGGCCGGCACGATGCGCGCCATGTTCCAGCGCACCCACGCACGCGCATCCTCGTTCGCGAAACCGGACAGCATGTTGCCGCTGCGCTGCTCGGCGAGTCCGGCCGGGCCGAGTTCGGCAAGCATCGTGAGCCGCGCGTCACGGCGCGATTCGCGGGTTTCGGCCGGTGCGCTGCCATAGCCGCCCGCGGGCGACACCAGCAGCAGGCCGGCGATCCGCGCGGGCATCACGCGGGCGAGACCGCCCGCGATGATCGCGCCGAGCGAATGACCGACCAGCACGCAGCGTTCGATGCCGAGTGCCTCGAGCCACGCGTTCAGCGATGCCGCGTAATCGGTGGCGGCCGGCGACGCGCCGTGCACCGGCGTCGACACGCCATAACCGGGCGCATCCCACGCGAGCACGCGCCGCGATGCGCCGAGCGTGTCGAGCTGGCGGACCCACGATGCGGCGCCCGAGCCGATGCCGTGCAGCAGCACGACGGGCAGCGCACGGCCCGCATGCTGCTCGCCGGCCTCGCGATAACCGATCGTGCCCGCCGCGCCGGCCGCGCAACGCTGTTCGGGAAACTGCCCGAGCAGCGCGGCGAACGCCGCGGTGCGGTCGCGTTCACGTTTGTCGATGACACTCATTGCTTCACCCGCTCCGTCTCAGCGCTTGATCTTCGCGAGCGGCGAATCGGGCGGATACGTCGGCGTGATCGGCTTCGGCGAACCGAGCATCACGCACATCAGCGCGTCTTCCTCGCCGATGTTGATTTCCGTGCGATACACGCCGGGCGGCACCGAGATCAGGTCGCGCTCGCCGAGGATCGCTTCCCACGTCTCGCCGTCACGCTCGCAGATCACCTTCATCTTGCCGCGCAGCACGAAGAAGATTTCCTCGACGTCCATGTGGATGTGGCTCGGGCCGATGTTGCCGGCCGGGATGACCATCGTCGAAAACGTGAAGCCGCCGGCCGGCACCGTGTTGACGTCCTTCGCGACGCCCGTGCCGCCCGTGCCGACGTAGCGCATCTGCGCGCGGCGGTACTTCGGGTCGTAGTCGGCCTGGAACTTCAGTGCGTCCCAGTCGTAGCGACGGGTCGCGTAGCGCGCCACGCGCCCTTCCATCCAGTCGTTGAAGCTTGCGCCTTCCGGCTGGTCCCACGACTTGCGTTCGAGATCGGCGTCCGCCATCGTCCTCTCCTTCATCAGAGTGAAAACTTCAATTCAATCAATTCATCACGAAGCCGCCGTTCACCGGCAGCAATTGACCCGTCACGAAGCGCGCGCCGTCCGACAGCAGGAACAGCACGGGGCCCGTCACGTCGTCGGGCACCTGCGCGCGTGTCAGCGCGCGGCCCTGCATGTAGAACGCGTGGCGCTCGGCCGGCACGTAGGCCGTCGCCTCGACTTCGGTGAGCCCCGGCGCGATCGCGTTGACCGTCACGCCGTGCGCGCCGAACTCGCGCGCCTGCGCATGCGTCATCGCGATCACCGCACCCTTGCTCGCGACGTACGCGAGCAGCTTCGGCGCGCCCCACAGCGCGGTGTCCGACGCGAGGTTCACGATCGCGCCGCGGCCCGACTGCGCGAGGTGCGGCAGCGCCGCATTGCTGACGAGCCACACGCCGCGCACGTTCACGTTCATCACGGCGTCCCACGTCGACACATCGAGCTCCGTCGACAGCTTGCCGCCCGAGTTCGTGATCGCCGCGTTGTTGATCAGCGCGTCGATGCCGCCGAGCGCCGCCGCGCCCTGCGCGACGAACGCATCGACGCTCGCCGGATCGGCGAGATCGAGTGCGAAGAAATGCGCGACATGGCCGGCTTCGGCGAGTTGCGCGGCAAGTACGCGGCCTTCGTCGGCCAGCACGTCGCCGAACGCGACCTGCGCGCCCGCTTCGACGAGCGCCGTCACGAACGCCGCGCCGAGCCCGCGCGCGCCGCCCGTGACGAGCACGCGGCGCCCCGCGAGCGACACGACCGGAGCGCGCTCAGCCATTTGCCGGCTCCGATGCGGCCTGCGCCTGCGCCGCGCGATGCGCGTCGAGCGCGGAAAGATGCTCCTGCGCACGCGTGCGCAGCATCCGGCGCACGCGCGTCATGCCGACATCGTGCTGGTACAGGTATTCGTGATCGCGCGCATTCGGCGCGAGGCTTTCGAGGACGTAGCGGTCCTGCTCGAGCACATCCCAGTGCAGGCCCTCGAGGCGGTTGCGGTACATGAAGCGCCACACGTCGCGCTGCCAGCCGCTGACCTTGCGGGTGCGCCAGAAGTAGACCTGGCAGTTGTCGCCGTCGACCGGCGTCGCGAAGCCGATGATCCCGAAGTTGCCGCCCGGGCCGAACTTCTGCTTGTACGGAATCGCGAGGCGCATCCACAGGCAGCCCGTTTCGCCGAGCTCGACCCAGTCGAAGTTCACGTCGCGCTGGCCGATCTTCTCGAACATCAGCCCCGTTTCCGTCTTGCGCACGCGCATGTCGGCCTGCTTGTCGCCTTCGGCCATCGAGTGCGAGGTGGCGTGCAGGTACGCGCCGTGCATCGGGTCCATCACGTTGTCGATCGCGTACTGGTAATTGCACTTCCAGTTCGACACGCACAGGAAGTGGCCGTATTCGTCGTCGACCAGTTCCTCGGGCAGGTTCAGCGGCGCCGGCTCGCCGTGCGCTTCATCGCCGAACCACAGGAAGATCGCGCCGGCCTTCTCTTCGACCGGATACGACTTCACGCACTTCGTGCCTTCGAGCGGACAGTTCGACACGGCCGGCACGCGGTTCACGGTGCCGCCGCCGTCGACTTCGATGCCGTGATACCAGCAGGCGATGTTGCCGCCGAGGTTCCAGCCGAGCGACAGGCGCGCGCCGCGGTGCGGGCAGCGATCTTCGAGCGCGTGAACCTTGCCGTCGTGATCGCGCCACAGCACGATCTGCTCGGACAGGCGCGTGAGGCCGACGGGCGCATTCGACACCTGCCAGCTCGGCGCGACGGGATACCAGTAGTTCTTGATGCCGCGGTCGAGATAGGCACGGACCGGGTCGTGTTGTGCTGCGTGTTGTTCGGGGGACGTCATCAGTGTGCTCCGGATGCGGTTGTCGTCGGGTCGGCGATCGGCGCTCAAGCGCTCATTCCGCCAGCGCGGCCATTTCGGCGCGGAAGCGCTCGGCGGTCCACGCCGTGCCGTCCGGCGCGCGGAAGCCGATGCGGTTCAGGCCCGCGACGACATCGTCCAGCTCGATCGCGCCGGCTTCGAACACGCGTTCGAGCGCATCGCCGAGGTCGTTTTCGTACTGGGTCGGTGCGGCCTTGCGGTTCTGCCAGACCTGGTTCTCGACCTGGCCGGGGATCTCGATCTGCCCCTTGCCCGCGACGTTGTTCGGCTGCGGCGCCACCCACGGCTTCAGGAAGGGATTGAAGTTGACGGTCGCTTCTTTCATGTCATTCCACCTTGATCTGGATTTCCTCGCCGGCGAGACGCACCGCGTACTGCTTCAGTGCGCGTCCGCCCGGACCCTTCAGGCATTCGCCCGTCTTGATGTCGAACACGGCCTCGTGCAACGGGCATTCGACCGTGCCTTCGTCGACGAACCCCTGCGTCAGCAGCGCGTACGCATGCGGGCACACGTTCTCGAGCGCGTACACCTCATCGCCGACGCGATAGATCCCGATCTCGACGCCGTCGGTCCGCTTGAACTCGATCGGCGTGTCTTCCGACAGCGCGCCGGCGTGTCCGGCGCAAACCCATTGTTCAGACATCTCACACCCTTCCTTCTGATCGACTCTCGGTTGGTTCCGATTTGTTCCATACCCGGAACAGCAGTTTATGGATGGTGATTATAGGAGCGACTTTCCACGAGTAAAACAAAAAGGTGTATGCCCTAGGGAAAACACTGACCGTCGGGTTGGCGATCACGTCCATCCATCTCATTAAATGAAATTTTTTGTTATGTGACGGGGATTTACCGGGTTTACGCGAGCTTCGCGCACCGACGCCGGGCATCGGTCTGAAACCCATCCGTCCCGAAAAAATTATTTTTGATCCGGTGCGTGACGCCTCTATACTCCATTCCATCAGAGGCACATCGTTCCTTATATGGAACATGAAGATGCCCGCCCGATGGCGAAAACGCGCGACGGCCGGCCGTTCCTGCGCATGCCGCCACGGCACGTTTTCATCAGGTTGGAGATTCAGGAGATCAAATGGTCAAGCATGCGGTAGCAGCAGCAGTGATCGGATTGGGCGCCGCGTCGGGCGCGTGGGCGCAGAGCAGCGTGATGCTGTACGGCAGCATGGATGCGGGTGTCGCGTACGTGAACAACGTCGGCGGCCATGCGAAGTGGGCGATGATCCAGGGCAATACGCAGCCCGATCGGTGGGGCCTGAAAGGCAAGGAAGACCTCGGCGACGGCCTGTCCGCGATCTTCCAGCTCGAAAACGGCTTCTATACGAACAACGGCCAGTTCGCGACCGCGAACACGATCTGGAACCGCGCGGCGTTCGTGGGCCTCAGCTCGGAACGCTACGGCACGCTGACGCTCGGCCGCCAGACGCCGCTGTCGTTCGATTATCTCGATCCGCTCAGCACGGCCTACCTCGCGATGAGCTGGTACGCGTTCCACCCCGGCAACATCGACGGGCTCGCCGCGACCGGCAACGTGCCGTACAACAACTCGGTCAAGTACCGCTCGCCGACCTTCGCGGGCTTCTCGGCCGCCGCGACGATGGCGCTCGGCAACACGACGAACTTCTCGACCGGCAAGTCGGTCGGCGTCGCGCTGAACTACGCGAACGGGCCGTTCAAGGCGTCGGCCGTGTACTCGAACGAGCACGACCGCGCGATCCTGATCAGCACGACCGGCATCACGTCGTTCCAGGGGCAGAACACCGCGACCGGCTATACCGCGAGCAAGGTGGAAAACATCGGCGCGGGCGCGTCCTACCAGTTCGGCGACTTCCTCGTGCATGGCCTGTACACGCGCACGAAGATGCAGTCGAACGGCTTTTCGGATACGTTCCAGAGCTACGACGCGGGCGTGAACTACCGCAGCAGCGCGTTCAACACGATCGCGGGCGGCGCGGCGACCACGACGCTGGCCGGCCGCCGCTGGACGCAGGTCGAGCTCGGCGACATCTATTCGCTGTCGAAGCGCACGCAGCTGTATGCGAACGTGTTGTATGAGCACGGTTCGGGCGGCGCACAGGCCGCGTTCTTCACGGCAGGCGTGTCGAGCACCGCGAACCAGGTGATCGTGCTCACCGGGATCCACCACTCGTTCTGAACGAACGGTGGCAGGCGCTTCGCCGCCTGAAACGACAAAAGCGGCCCGCGGGCCGCTTTTGTCTTTCGCGCATTGCACGGGCACGGCCGCCGGCCGCACATCGGAACACTCAGAACATCGCGACCTTGTGGCGCGCGTGTGCGAACGTCGGGTCGCTTTCGAGCGGACGATAGTTCAGCCGCTGCGACAGGTCGACCGCCGCGCCGCACACGGCTTCGACGAGCCGTTCCTTCTCGCCGGCCTCGCCGATCTCCGAGCGCGGCACCGTCGCCGTGATCGCCGCGACGATCGAGCCCGAATGATCGCGCACAGGCGCGGTGACGGCCGAAATGCCGCTCTCGAATGCCGCCTCGCTGACCGCGTAGCCGAGCCGCGCGTAATGGCGCACGCGTTCGTACAACTCGTCGACGGTGCCCGGCGTGCGCTCGGTGAACTGCTCGAGGCGCTTTTCCGGATAGAGCTGGCGCAGCGCGTCGCGCGTCAGGTCGCCCATCAATACGTGGCCGTGCACGGTTGCGTGCGCGGGCAGGCGCGTGCCGACATGCACCTTCACCGAACCGAACATCGACGCGTTGCTCTGTGCCTTCGCGACGAACACGACGTCGCGCTGATCGCGGATCAGCAGGTGCGTCGACAGGCCGGTCGTGTCGCGCAGCCGTTCGAGCACGGGCGCACCGAGATCGGTCAGTTCGAGCGAATTCAGGTATTCGAAGCCGAGCCGCAGCACGCCGACGCCGAGCCGGAAATAACGGTCGCCGTTCACGCGCTCGAGGAAACCGAGCGCTTCGAGCGTCTGCAGCAGGCGGAACGTGGTCGTGCGCGGAATGCCGATGCGCTTCGACAACTCGGGCGCGCCGAGCACGGGCTCGCGCGCGGAGAATTCGGCGAGAATCCGCAGCCCGCGTTCGAGCCCCGGCACCAGATAGGACGAACCGCCGCCGGACGATTCATCGTCGCCGGGCGCGGCTTGGTCGGGTGCGTTGCTCATCGTTGTCTTGGCCATGTGGGCATGGACGGGAGGAAATCAATCACGAAACAGGTCATGGATCGTCGCGGACGGCCGGTCATGCCGCCCCGGCGCGCACGCAGTTGCACCCGCGCACTTCGCCGCGATGCAGCACGCGCCGCCACGACTCCCGGAAGAGTCATTCACGGTCGAGAGGATAGCAGCGATGGGCAGCGCGACGCCATGCGGAAATCGCCGGACGGCGGGACAGCCGCCGCCTGGCCGTGTGCGAGGCGAGCCACCGACTGATCGAGACCACCGTGGCCTGTACCGCGGAGACCGCCGAGACGCCCGCAGGCTACAGGTGCGACAGATGAACCCGGATGTTCGTGCGGTCGTACTTGAAGCCGCCGGCCGCGTCCGGTTCGAGCACGCTTGCCAGGTCGACCGCATACCGCCATCCGCTGCCGAGAAGCCCGCCGTTTACGGCGCGGATCCGGGTGCCGCCGATGGCGATCGCCGCATGAAAGACCGTGCCGCCACGCGAGAAGCCGACCGCGGTCCCGGCCTGAATGGGCGCGTGCCCGTCCCATTCGCCGCCGTTCTCGAAGTTGAACCGCGGCCGCCAGTGCTGACCGATCGTGTCGAGCAGCGTGTTGGGCGTGATCATCGCGTCAGCCCGCATCAGGTACCGCACATAGGCTGCGGCATCGTAGCAGACGCCGGCGGAAACATACGTGTTGATATCGGCCGTGCCGGAGATCAGCGCCTGCACGTGTCTCTGCCGCTCGGGGAAACCGAACTGGGCGACATGCGCGCCCAACGGGGTCAGTTGCATGGGTGGCTCCTGTTGAAGAAGCGAGGCGTCATCGTCCCGCCAACGCAATAACCTCATATCTTATTACGATATCCCGCGACGTCGACGCCCGCCCCCCGGGCATCACGGCATGCGCGCCGCCGATGCCGGCGCGGCGGCCGCCGCATCGGGATTCGGCGCGAGCCGCAGGCGCACGCGCAACGGCTGCAGCATGTCGGGCGGCGGCGGTTCCGCCAGCGGGCCGGCCATGAGCAGTTGCCGCAGCGTCGCGTCCGCGTCGGGATCGCCGAGCGACGCGAATTCGACGCGCGTGACGGCGCCGTTCATGCCGATCCACGCGCGCACGACGATCGCGGGCGGTGGCGCATCGGCACGCGCGTTCAGCACACGCGCCTCGAGATAGCGGTGCAGACGGTCGGCCGCGTCGCCGTCGGCTTCGAGCCAGGTCTGGAACTGCTGCCCGGCGAGCTGTCCGTAGCGGATCCACGTCTGCGGCACGTCGGCCGTCTGCGCGACGGCCGGCACGGCGCACACGGCCAGCGCCCACGCGACGACGATCGCCCGCAGCCGTCCCGCTGCGCCCCACTCCTGCATTCGCTTCATCCCGTCTCCCGTTTCGACGGTTCGCCGTCGTGCTGCGTCGTGTCGTGTCATGCGACCCTCAACCGATCTCGATCGGCACATACAAGCGCGTGCCGCCACGCTGGACGAGCAGCGCGACGTTGCCGTGCGCGGCGTCGATCTCGGTCATCAGCGCGCCGATGCTCGCGACCGACGTGCCGTTGACCGACAGCACGATATCGCCGGGCTGCAACCCTGCGCGGGCGGCCTGCCCGCTCGCCTGCTCGACGACGAGCGCCTGGCCGACACCGAGCCGATGCCGCTCCTGCTCGGTCGCCGCGCGCAGCGCGAGCCCGAACCGCGCGGGTCCTTGCTCGCCACCGGCCGACGCCGTGCCGCTGTCGAATGCGCCAACCGTCGCGCTCACGTGCATCGCCCGTCCTGCGCGCCACACCAGCAGGTCGGCTTGCCGCCCGGCCCGCATGCCCGCCACGGTGCCGAGCAGGTCCGCCGATTCGGCAACCGGCTTGCCGTCGACCGCGAGCACGACGTCGCCCGGCTGCAGGCCCGCGTGTGCGGCCGGGCCGTCCGGCTCGACCATGGTGATCAACGCGCCGTCCGGGCTCGCGAGGCCGAACGACCGCGCGAGCGCCTGGCTCACCTCCTGCACGGCCACGCCGAGCCGGCCGCGCGTGACCTTGCCGGTCCGCAGCAACTGGTCCTTCACGTCGAGCGCGATATCGATCGGAATCGCGAACGCGAGCCCCTGATAACCGCCCGTCTTCGAGAAAATCATCGAGTTGATCGCGATCACGCGGCCGCCGAGATCGAACAGCGGGCCGCCGGAATTGCCGGGGTTGATCGGCACGTCGGTCTGGATGAACGGGATCGCCCGCTCGCCGGGCAACGAGCGGGATTTCGCGCTGACGATGCCCTGCGTGACCGTGTTCGCGAACCCGTACGGCGAACCGATCGCCATCACCCAGTCGCCCACTTCGGTGCGCGCCGGGTCGCCGGTCGCGACGACCGGCAGGTTGTGCGCGTCGATGCGGATCACCGCGACATCGGATACCGGATCGCTGCCGATCACGCGCCCCTTGAACTGCCGCTTGTCGGTCAGCTTCACGTCGATCGCAACGGCGTCGCCGACCACGTGCCGGTTGGTCAGGATCACGCCATCCGCACTGACGATGAAGCCGGAGCCGAGGCTCACTTCCTCGCGGTTGCCGATCACGCGCCGCGCCAGAAACGGCGCGAGCGGATGATCGGGCGCGATGCCGGGCGGCAACTGGATGCCCAGTTGCGTGACTTCACGCGTGACGCTGATGTTGACGACGGCCGGGCCGACACGCCGCACCAGCGCGGCGAAATTCGGCAGCGCGACGGTCGGCGTTGGCGCTGCCGATGCGGCGCCCGGCTGCGCGGGCCGCTCGGCAGCCGTTGCCGTTGAACAACCGCACGCGCAGGCCAATGCCAGCCCGCCGGCCATCGCTCGCAGCATCGCCGCCCGGTTCGTGTGCTTGCCCGCCGTCATGTTGCTGCTCCTCGTCAGTTCGCACCGGAACGCAGCCGGCTCGTCGAT
The DNA here is from genome assembly GCF_017104865.1 of Burkholderia sp. Ac-20349. NCBI lineage: Bacteria > Pseudomonadati > Pseudomonadota > Betaproteobacteria > Burkholderiales > Burkholderiaceae > Burkholderia > Burkholderia sp. Ac-20349. The sequence goes on along the minus strand of NZ_JAAGPM010000062.1, from coordinate 1,175 downwards.
ACCTGCGCCCCACGCTCGGCCGCGTGCATTACTTCGGCGGCACCGCGACCGGCGCATCGGGCCGCTGCGGCGTCACCGACCGGCCCCAGTTCGAGCCGAAACGGTTCCGCTCGGTCGACAGGTTGAACGTGCCGAGCCGGTTCGACGGCTGCTTCGACAGCCGCTCCGAATCCGTTTGCGATGCCGCCGCCTGCGGGTCGGCCTTCGGCTTCAGTTGCTGGCTCAGGCAGTCGTACGACAGCGCGCGCTTGCCGTCGACTTCCGCATCGACACACACCGGCTTCGCGGCCGAGCCCGGACTGGCCGGCGCGGGCACGGCCGCACTCGCCGCCGCGCGTCCCCCCTGCGCGTGCGCACCGGCTGCCAGCAGCAGGCAGACGATCGTCGCGATTCCGCTTCGTCGCATCTTCATGTGCGTCTCCTTCAGAAATGGCGCCATGGCGCCTTCACGACCGCCATCACAGGTGCGTGCCCGGCGCCGGCGCGCGCGCCAGGAAACGCGCGAACGCCGCGCCATCGGCCGCTTCGACGGCAGGCTCTTGCGCATCGATCCGTTGCGCCCACGCGTCGCGCATGTCGTCGACCGGCTGCCACGCATGGACCTGCGCGCCGGTCGGATACGGCGTGACGAGCGGTTCGCGATAGTCGACGCGAAACAGCGCTGGCGCACCGCTGCCGGCCGTCCACAGATCGCCGACGTCGCGCACGCTCGCGTCGAACCAGAACCGCACCCAGCGCACCGTCGGCGCGCGCGGGTCGGGACCCGGCGCATCGGTGCCCGCCGCGTCCGGCACACGCAGGAAGCCGGCCAGCACGAGCAGCACGGCCGCCAGATCGTCGTCGCGCAACATCCGGTACGACCAGAGATCCGCGACGTCGACACAGGCGACCACCGCGATGAAGCGGCCGATCGTGAGTGCGGGCCACGCCCGCCGCATCAGCGCGTAATGGCGTGCCCACTGCGCGACGAAGCGCTCGCGGTGCCGGGCGGCGACCTGCACGTCGCGCGAGCCGCGAATCGTCAGTTCGTCCGGTTGATACTGGCGCGTCGTGTCCATCAGGTTGTCCGGCGCCTTCCGCAGCCCTGAACGCGGCGCACCTCGCCCCGACGTCATGACTGCCGCTCAGTGCGACGTCCCCAACGCCATCGTTTTCACGATGCTGCGGAACAGCGG